>DATMXW010000085.1:0-10869 GCA_035561295.1 Methanospirillum sp.
ATGTGAAACCCTCAAGGAGGTTAACTAATGGTAAAAGTTAATGAAAAATATGAGATTGATCTCTATCCATCTGATTGGAACACCATTGTAACCAAGTACAACCATGATCGAGAACATGGTCGTGACACAGTACTTGAAAGACAGATCGCAGGTCAACCAGTACGGTGTATGGTAACCGGGTATTCATGGAAGGATGCAAAAAAGCCAAATGCACCTTTGAAACAGAAGATTCTCGTTCAGGTTACTGAGATTATCCTGGAAAACTCGTAATATAATCCAGATACAGATTATCTTCCTCTGCAATCCAGCCTAATAGATCCTTTTTTTCCCAATAACAGATTCGAATAATTGTTCAGGGATTTGAACATCAAATGTCCGGTCAGAGTAGAAGAGCTACGATTTGAGAGTGGTAAGCAGCTCCACAAGTCTCCTCTCCTCTTCTGCCAGATCATAGAGGTCGTAATCCGGGTGAAGAACATTGACCATAAACTCAAGCACTAATATCCAGAATAACCCTGTAGAAGAGTGCTCCCGGGGGATGCAATAGACCTTCGCGTTTTCAAGAGCCGGAGCGGTCAGCCCATCCTGCCTGCAATACTCCATAAAGGATTGAACTTCTGACTTCCCCATACCGCTACAGATGATCAGATCCGGTTGCAGCAACAGGAACTGTCTGCGGGTAAATGCAGTTGCAGAAGATTCATTATGGGAGATCTCAAGATTCACTACTGTACCCCCTGCCCGATCAGCCAGAGCTACCTCCATCTTGTCAGGATATAACGGAAGTAACGGATGAGACAGCGCACAATACACCCGCGGCCTTTGAGTATGAAGCATGCTACTCTGAATCTCCTCAAGACGCTGCAGATAAAAATCGAGGAGTGGTTGAACGTTATCTTCAATCCCGGCGAAAGATGAGAGAATCCTGATGTACTCAATGTACCCTTCAGGAGTAGAGAAATACCCCTGGAGATCTTCGAGCCAGCGTCCTGAAAGGAGCATCACCAATATTCTACTGATCACCTGCCCATCCTGGACCCCAAGAAGAGAGAGCGTACTTGCCACTGAACTTAGGATTACTGAAGTGCGGTACCCTCCCCGGTATCGAGGCGAAGAGCCCTGACATCGGGAAAATGAACCATTAATGGGCACCTTCACACCACAGGCACACTGGGTGTGTTCTACCCAGTCAATGAGCTGTGCTCCCATTGGACCATAAAATGAACGTTCAATCAATACCGTCTCGCAGTCCGGACAGATTGTACTGAGCCTGCCGGTGCCGGGGGTATTAAACAGATAGACCCAGCTGAGGAACTGTGCGCATGAAGAAAGGAGGATCTCAGCTTCAGCAGGAGTAGGCTCAAGATCCTTATCTACATCACCAAATGGGATGAATCGCATGATATGCAAGGGGATATCAGGAGAAACCATCGATAGTCTTTGAGCAACCCCAAGGACTTGTTCTTCTCTGCAATGCTGATACACCACCGAAACCTCAAGATGAACACCTGCAGAATGAATCCTTTGGATAGTAGCAAAGACGTGATCACTATCGCAAGGAGCGCTGCATTCCTGATACACTTCATCAGATGATCCTTTCATGCCGATATTCATGAAATCCATCGTTGCCAGAAATCTATCCAGGACCCATGTGTTCATACATCCATTCGATGCACATCCAACCGAGTACCCTGCATCTTTCAATGATTGAGAAGTCTTAAGAACGGTTTCCATCGAGACGGTTGGCTCATTCAGACAGAAAACCGCCCCAAGGCAGGAGTGCTCTCTTACTTGATGAATAATCTCTTGTGGGGAGGCATGACAAAGAGCATCTGATATCAGATCAGGGTTATTCACAAGAATATGGGAGACACATCCAGGACATGAAAGATTACATCCGAGGGTGGAGAGGAAGAGATATCTGCCACCCGGAGTATAATGAAGCAGGGGTACCGTCTCTATGGGACTAGGCCAGATAGCCAGGTACCGATCAGGCAACCGCTCCATGATCCCTGCAGAGGTGCAGGTATACATCTGACACCTCCCTGTAGCTCCTTCATGAATCTGACACCGATGCCCGCAGATTTTGCACTCCATGCGATGTTCCTCTCAACTCCGGTTCTTATGATGAAACGGGTTGATTGAGAATAATCGGCGTCTGATCCTTTAAAATACCATCAATATCTTGAGAAGTCAGATCAAGTCGGTAGAATTTCTTGTAAAAATCCTTGATCTCATTATTCATACTAAATTTAGCCTTATCAGGATACAACGTACTCTGCAGCCACATGCTACCAAGAATGGTTTCAGGTACCGGGAGTTCCCAGGACATGAGGTACTTTGGCATCCGGTACACCTGCTTTTTCTGTACTGCTGGCAGAGACTGCCATGCCGGATCGGCAAGGATATCACTGACGCTCTTTGAATTGTACGGAAGGAGAATCACGACATCAGGATTCCAGGTGTAAATCTGATCAATGGTAACTTTGTTGTCTCCTCCGGAGAGTCCCTCAGCCACATTCTTGCCACCTACAAGGGCTGCAATCTCCGCCTCATAATAGTCATCTCCAAGGGTAGACAAGGGGTCCCGTTGCCCGAAATAGACTCGTTTCTTATCAGAATCAGAAATTTTTGCAGTAGTATTCTTTATAATATCAATTTTTCCATTGTAGTACGAGATAAAATCTGCTGTTTCTTTTTCTTTTCCGGTGATCTGACCGATCATCTCATAACTCTTGATCAAATGTTCTGGTTTCTCGACGTCTACCACAGCCAGAGGAACTTCAGCTCGCTTAATATCGTCATTAACCTGACCATATGATTGATCTGATATAACCAATTCTGGTTTTAAGGTGAGTAACTGTTCAAGATTTACCTTTGTTTTGCATCCGGCAGAGGGAAGGGATCCAAGAGTGGGCTCAGTAACATTGACCAGATCACGGTTCGCAGGCCCGATACAGGTTCCCACTAGTTTGTCATCAGCACCGATAATAAAAAAGAACTGACTGGTAAACGGATCAACCGTTACAATTCTGGACACATCGGTTGGTATATCGACAAAATTATTTGCAATGTCAGTGATCGTCCGGCTATCCGCGGCAGATATCACCGGGGCTGCAAAAAGTGCCCCAATAAGAATCAGGAGAACAAGAAACCAATTCATTTTCATAATATGACACCCGAGGTCATTCAAGACCACTTTACTGATTGGGGACAATATTAATAAAATATTCGCACCTTTATTCAAATATTAACTATGTTTGGTGAACATAAGATAACCACTTGTGCATCACAGGGATTTAAGCCATGAATATACCCGGGCAAGAACCTGATACACCGGTGACTCTACAATCTCGGAATCAGGGATTGTTGAGAGAAATTCGGACAGGTATTCCTCAACCCAGAACTGCGACCCGGGTGAACAGAATAACACAATAACAGGGCTGCGAAGAATCCCCTGGATCTCAATCTCATCAGTTTTTGAGATCACGTAGGCAGGGGAGAGATATTGAAGACCAGAACACACCCATTCTCCCTGCGACAACACAGATAAAACCTCCCGGGTAACCGGACTGGACAGTCGGTATTCGATCCGATCTCTGCCGTCAGAATACCGAATGTTACTCATGGTTTTTACAATCTTCATGGTACCTGTACTCATAACAGATATACAGGGAACGGATTCAAAGGATTGCTTTGGATTAGATCACCGGATAGTGTGGACAAAAAATCATTTCCTTTATTCAATGAACTATCGTCAGGGATAAAAAAGTCAAGTAGTTATTATTGCCACCAGGTTAATGATATATACCCAACAGAGATAACCGGTTCAACTTTGTAATACAGGAATCAGGCATATGCATACCGATGAGATTCATCCAATCAAAAAATCACCCGGTTTAACTTGGGCCGATACGTGGAGAGAGCAGAAGCAAAAACACCTCTCTTCAATAGATATCGGTCATGAAGGAGACTTCTGGCTACAGCCGGACAATGTCAGAAGATACCTGAAGAACGTACACGGGGAATACCGGGAAGTGATTAAGGAACAACTCAGAACGATGATCGTTCCTCTGAATGCCCGGGTACTGGATATTGGTTCTGGTCCTGGAACCCTCGCCGTTCCACTGGCAAAGCAGGGGTGCTCAGTCACAATCGTTGAGCAGGCTCCGCTCATGTGCGCTGCATGTGAGGAATATCGGCTTTCAGAGGGGGCAGCTCCCATCACGATCATCAACAAACGATGGGAAGAGGTAACACCAGAGGAACTCGGTGGACCGTTCGATCTGGTCATTGCTTCGTTCTCACTGACGATGGCCGATATCACCAGTGCTATCAGAACTATCCAGGAGGTAGCTTCAGGCAGTGTATACCTATTCTGGTTTCTCACCCCTCCTGCCTGGGCAGATGTTTTACATGATCTCTGGCTCCCACTACACAACAAACCCTATTATCCTACACCACTCGCAGATTGCCTCTGGAATGCACTGTATGAGATGGAAATATTTGCCCATATCGAAGTTATGACACCAGCGCCGCCCCATCGATATGAATCTGCACAGGAGGCGGCGTCAAAGTTTTTCGGACGACTTGAATGCACACATGAATGGCAAAAAGATCTTGTTCTCGCATACTTCAGAGAATGCCTCATCCCTTCTGATACCGGAGGATATCAGTTCGGGGGAGGAGAGCGAAATGCAGCAATATGGTGGGAAAATCAGCATTAAATTTCGTCTTCAAGCATCTCCAGTGCCACAGTGTAAGGGTTTTTTGGGGCATTCCCCATATTTTTATTTGCAAAAAAGGTATGCGGATGAATCTCCTTGAGTTGCTCAAGTGATAGCCTGCGTACTATCTCCCGGGCAGCACCCTCAGCCTCACTACTCTTGCCCGGATTTTTCATGATAAAACCCATCTTGATATGCATTACCATCGCCTCCCTAAGCTCCTCATCGGTCAGTTGATCAAAGGGTGTGTATGATGAGCGCTCTGGTTCAGGGGTCACTACTTCTCCTCGCCTATTCGCTTATGTGCCATGTGAATCGTTGATTCTCCATACGCAGTTCGCATCATCCCAGTCTGAAAGATATCCAGCCCCTGATCCGTACATATTTCCTCAAATTCTTCCCGGTTCTGTATCGTATGATACCGGTTATGGATACCAAGTTCCAGTTCATAGAGACCCTGCATCCCGGTTCCTTCGGTGGGCCTGATAAACCAGTGATTCGAGATGAAGAGTCCGCCCTCCCTGGTATGTGCTGCAATATCACTGATGATCTCAACAAGCCTGCTCTGATTCCCATATAGGGAATGGGATGCCAGGATCATATCATATTGCCCTGCCCGGTTCAGAGAATCTGAAATACCAGAACAGGGAGTTATCCTGCCTTCCATCCCAAACCGGGAAATGTTCTTCTGCAAAATCTCTGCACTCTCCGGCTGGATGCAGACCATGGCACTCAGTGTCGGATGGATTTGGCACGCTGCGATGGCATAGAGGCCATGACCAGTACCGATCTCAAGCAGAGATTCGGACTCCTTAAATCCTGCCCACCTGCTCATCACCGTAGCAATATTCCTGACCATTCCCCGGATCTCCTGTTCTGCCTGTGCTGCTGCATTTTCAACAGTCGCCGGTTCAAACGTCTTCATCTTTTCCGGTCTGGTAAGATAGCCTTTCAGATCATACCAGGGTGATGTTTCTGAAGCTAGCGCCATGATGACATCACCCTGGTAATAGTCACTGGTACTGACAAAATGCAGGTTTGCCGAGGGTGAAACCAGGTATTTATCGTCTGATCTGCGTACAATATCCAGGTAAAAGAGCATTCCAAGGAGGGCTGAGATATAGTCGGTATCAACTCCGGTCCCTGCGCTGATCTCCTCCGGGGTCGCCGGACCAGACGCGGCCATCCAATCAAACAACCCAAGCTGCAGAGCTGCTCGAATCACCATGAACTCTTTGTATACCTGAACCAGATCATCAACAATCTCAATGACCGGGAGTTCAGGTAGTTTACTAAGTTCTGTCGTTTCTGTCATACATCCTCTAAAATCTGGTTTCTTCCTCTCTGTTCCATGTGGTGCAGATATCACTCAGTATGAATACAGGGAAAAACCGGCATCACCATTCCTGTCAAACCCTCAAAAAAGGTTAAGCTTTCAGGTAGATGTTACCATAGATAACTTCACCCTTCTTCTTATCCTTGCGCTCGCCCAGGTCACCAATGAACTGATCAAAGGTGTAAGTCTGCCCATCGACTTCCTTCTCGACGGTTGCAACCTTCTTAAAGCCAGGCAGGGGATAGAGAATCTTCCCAAGGACATACGCATCACCCTTGACCATCTGCCCACCGACACGGCCTTCAACATCGCCCTTGATGATGACCGTTCCGCCCTCTGCATGGGTTAGAACATGGATAAAAACATCACCTTCGATGATGATGGTGCCTCCGGTCATGCTGGTGCCGATATCATTTCCAGCCTTCCCTTTTACCCGGATAAGGCCACCGCTCATCCCTCTCCAGTCACCACGGTAGGCACTGCCAACATGGTTGGTTGCATCTCCTTCCACAATCAGCTCGCCACCCTCCATTGCTATTCCCAGGAAGGCATCAGCACTGCCCTTAACCGTGATCTTGCCGCCCCGCATCCAGCAGCCGACATACATGTCAGCATCGCTATTGATGACGATCTCGCCTCCGGTCATCTGCTGTCCGAATCGCTTCATCTTACGGACGTTCCCATTCACGATGATCTTTGTCTCGTCTGCGGTTTCGCCTGACTTGCCGGTAAAGGAGAAGAAATCTCCCAGTTTCCAGACCAGCTTTCCTTCGTGAGCAGGAAGCTCAGCTATCTCGGCAAGGGTCTTGCCGGCAAAGAGATCCGGAGTTACACTGTAGCATTCAAGGTACAGTCCTGGCTGCTGCACCAGGTTCATTGTTACGGTTTCCATTCTTTTCCACCTCAGGCCTTGACGTCTACCTCGATCGCCCGCGGATTGTGTACGTGCTCATCGAATACTTCATAGTTTCCAAGATTGACAGAGTAACTCTTGGTAAACTTCTCCTTGATATCTCTCATGACCTGTGTATTCTCAGCCATGGTAACCTTGGTCCAGAGAGTATTTTTGTGCGGTTCTGCAATAATCTCTCCGTCCTGAACAACAACGACTCCACCCTTGATGGTGTAGAGAGTCTTGCTGAAGGCTTCTTCAATCAGATCAGGATCAGTCGGGAGTTTCTTTGCATCAAGGTCGTAGATAGCGATGTTGGCATCAGCGCCAGCCATCAGGCTGCCATACATGCTGGAGATACCAAGTGCTTTGGCAGGTCCCGCACGGGTCATCATCGCGATCTCATAGAGACCGAGTTCACGGTCCATTGAAGCGATATTTGTTGCGTTGACGATCTTGGTCTTGCCCTTCATCGTTTCAAGGGTTGCATCACGAGCCTTGCGTGACATGAGCCACTTGATGATTCTGGGGTACCTGGTGAACGGTCCTGCGTTTGGATGGTCAGTGGTGATATGAACCCGCATCAGATCTTTTGCAAAGAGACCCAGTTCAAGCCCGACAGCCCACTGGATACCACACACATTGACATCCTTGTCGTAGACATACGGCACAACCCCGGATCCGGTCTCAAGTTCAACATCCACATTTGCCCACTTGCGGTGGTTCAGTTCACAGAGATGGTGCTCGAAAGGACCATCAGCAGTCATCGTCGTTGTCTCATCAAGAGTGACTGCACCGAGATCCACGGTGATGTTCTCGGTCTTATTGACAAAGTCCATGACCTCTTTTGCCCCTGAGGCAAAGGTTCCCCAGCCGTCTCCCTTGTATGCAAAGAACTGCAGATGGGTGTTGTGAAGTACCTGTTCACGTCCGAACTTGTTCTTTGCCTTGTACCCTGCAGCGAGCTTCAGGGTCTCGATGGTGTGCTCATAGTTTCCCGGATTTCCCAGGTTGTTACCATGCAGGTGCAGTGAGTGGGGAAGACCCAGGTACTCGTTCGTCTCGATAAGTCCCTTGATGATCTCCGCAGGGGTGATGTCAAAGTACGGGACCGGGTCGTGAATATCGACACAGTTTTCTCCCCATGCCCATGCTTCGGTGCCCCCTGGGTTGACACACTTGATACCAATCCCATAGGTGGCTTTGAGAAGCCATGCCACATATGCAGCGTTGTTCTCAATCTCCTTGTTCTTCAGATATTCAAGACAGAACCAGTTGTTCCCAAAGACCGGCATTGCTGACTGGTCAAGGATTGGGGTGTCTCTGAACTCTTCATGAACATGAGGTGCCATGATCGGGGGCATTGCTGCTTCATTGGTGAACGTGTACCCCATCCGTGCGTATGCATACCCGGTCTTCCAGGTTGACGGAATTGAGAATCCCATCTCCATACGCTTGCCCTGCTTGACAATTCCCCCTCGGTAAGAACCACGGAAGAGCTTGTCTTCAGGCCGCATCATCCGGCCGGTGTTAACCTTGGGACCAGAGACGTGCGTGTGGATATCGACACCACCGGCCATGATTGTCTTTCCGGCTGCGTCAATGCTCTTTGCCTTTGAAGAGACCTTATCAACGATCTTCCCGTCTTTGATCGCGATATCTGCCTTGTCCCCCTTGATACCTGATATTGGGTCAAAGACATATCCGTTCTTGATAATCAGTTCTGACATGATCAGGCCTCCGCTGCATTAAGTTCTTCCAGGCGGTCAGCGATCCGGTTCAGCAGGGTTTCATCATCAAGGAGCCCCTCTGGTGGTTCAATAACTTTTCTGAACTGGATTGGCACATTGTCCATCCGGTACACGATGCCACCAACATCAACACCACAGATACAGACTGGAATGTGGAGGTCAGAGATCTCTGATGCCATGTTGATGCTGGGGTCGATGGTTACCCAGGGGTGTTTCTTAAGGTGCTGAACAGCCGGAATGGGGAAGTGTGCTCCTGCGTCGGTTCCGATGTTGATGAACATATCAACCTCATCACGCATGGCCATATCCACCGAACTCGTCTCACCTGGATTCATGTGGGCGTAGTTCTTCTTGGTCAGATCCAGGCAGTACGGGAATCCGAATGTCCACGACCAGACGACTCCGGGACCTGCGATATTGTAGTGTCCACGCATGGCCATGATCGTCCACTTTGCAATCTTATTCAGATCCCGTGTCAGGGAAATTGCAATATCGATATTATGGTTTCGCCCATCCGAGTGAGTCAGACCCATACCGAAGAAGGTGGTTCCGAACCTGGCGTTTGCCATGATATCAGCGACCTCGAGTATCTTCTCCTTCTTGATACCGGCAACCTCATCAGGGAGATCTTCAGCATGCCCGTTCACGACCATACGGAATGCGTTAAAGAGCTCGTAATCATGCCCCTGTTGTACCTGAAGGTGAATGTCAGCGACATTGGCGGTATCAGTATATCGTGGGTCTATGACGATGACGGTTCGCTTCTTCTGACCTTTTCCGGTGAAGAATCCACGGGGGAAGATAGAGTACCGTGACATATGCCGGGGGTGTGCATGTGCCGGGTTTGATCCCCAGTATACAATCACGTCAGCACGGTTCTTAACCTCTCCGAGAGTACAACTCGGGTATCCGTTGTCAAATATTGCAAGGAATGAAGGTCCATGGCAGATGGTTGCACAGTTGTCAAGCATCCCGCCGGCAGTCTCCATAACCCGGGCAGCAGCAGCCTGTCCTTCACAGTTGGTGGAGCCAAATCCGTACATCAGGGGCTTTTTTGCCTTGTGCAGGTGCTGAGCTGTCCATTCAATGGCCTCCTCGTACGAGATGTCCTTCATGGACCCATCAGGCTGACGGAGCCGGGGAAGTTTTATGCGATGCTCTGAACTGCCGTGCTTGAAGATTTCATGTCCGATTGCACAGACGTTCTCTACTTCAAGCACCTTCTTTCCGTCATCAGAGACCGTTACTCTGACGTCATCACAGGAGCACCCACAGTACGGGCATCCAACATTCTCAATAACCTTCGGCATCCTTACTCACCCTTCCACATACCGACAGCGCCCTGCACAAGTTGAAGCGCAGTCTTCAGTTTTTCTTTCTCTGCAGGCTCAACTGTTACAGGAAAACCACTATACTGAGGTGCACCGGTGGACTGGGTCCGGGGTGGTACAACCTGATTTGCCCAGACACCCTGCCTGATGTGGCAAAGGCCGGGATAACAGGTCTGACGACCAACTACCGCTTTCACAATGACCTGACCAGATTCACTGGTTACGCGGACATTGGTGTTCTTCAGAATCCCGAGTTTCTTCATGTCCTGCTCATTCATCTCGATGAGGTTGCAGGCATCGAAATATTCAGGAGAAGTCTTTCCGATTTCCATAGCGATGCCTTCTTCGATAGCACGCTGAGTTATCATGTTTAATGTGTACTTTTCTGCCATAGGATCTCCCGAGAATCCTATTCCAACGATCTGTTGCATATGCGTTCTGATCAGGTCAGAGGGTTCTCATCTATCATAGACGAGAGAGGAGTTTTCCCAGGATACTTGAGTATGTACGGATCCCTCAGTTGGTAAAACCCAGGAAATGACACCGATAATGAGTGTCCATCACCAGGGAGTCATCCATCTCTTCCATGATACGAGAAGGTTTGAGGCATATACCTGGCTTGACATCTCTGACCACCCGATGGCCGGAGACTCGTTAGGCACAATGACCGAAGACCCAATCAACAAATCACATTCATCGTGCAACGGTATATATCCCCTCCGGACATGAAAATTAGGCAGATGGTTTGGAATTTTTTGACGTAATAAATTCACATAAGTACAGAATAATTTCTTTGAAAAGCGAATCATCGCAAAAATTACAGAATTTTGAT
>DATMXW010000086.1:0-14233 GCA_035561295.1 Methanospirillum sp.
TAGAAATACTGACAATTTTATCACTATGATTTATCTTCGTCTTGGTAAACTTGAACTTTCAGAAGCAGTAGGGCTTAGGCAATTGTCGTGCACTCTGGATTAGGAGTGTTAGCTTACCCACAAAATGTTGGGAATAGCCAATACTCATCATGTAATTTTAAGGCACGTTTCAGCGAGGATGTGAGAGTCCAGGGAGACTTTCTGGCCTTCAGAGATGCCATGGATACTATCGGACAAGAGATCTCCAAGGGACTCACAGTTATTGCCATCCAGATGCAGGATCTTACGATTCATGCCAGCAGAGCAACCGTTGGTGTTGATGACGTGAAACAGGGAGCTCAACTCATTGCCGCGAATGCAGATCAGACCAGAGTGAATGCTGAGCGGAGTGAAGACGGTATCTCACAGGTTAAACGGGCAATGGAGGACCTTACCACTACGATCACATCAGTTGCAGGAAATATCGAAGTGGTATCCCAGTCAGGATATACTGCTGATGCCCTGGCCAAAAAGGGAATCATTCTTGCAGGTCAGGCAGAATCTGGATTTGAGAGTATCAGGCTGACTTCAGGATCTGCAGCAGATATTATCATTGAAGTACAAGAACAGATGGCAGAAATCAGCAGGATCAGCAATATCATCACAGATATTTCTGATCTGACCAACCTTCTGGCTCTCAATGCAGCCATTGAAGCAGCACGGGCAGGAGATGCAGGTCGTGGATTTGCCGTGGTTGCCGGAGAGGTTAAAGATCTTGCAATGCAGACCAGGCAATCGGCAGAGATGATCACATCAATGATCCAGATTCTTGACAAAAAGACGCAAAATGCAGTTGAAGCAATAACCGAGGCAAAAAAAGCAGTACAGGATGGGGGAGAGGCAATGCAACAATCTCTGCGTGTGTTTCAGGAGTTAACCGAATCAGTTGAGCAGATCAGCGCCAGTATGAGTAGTGTAGCCGGAGCAACCCAGGAACAGGCTGCATCCTTTGAGGAGATAACAGCTAGCATTACCGAGATGAACGAGCTCGTGCAGTTGACTGCCAAAGATGCACTCAGTTCATCATCTACGGCGGAAGAAGCTCTTGCCGTAGTATCAATGATAACAGAGATAATATCTGATATTCATCAAGTAGTACAGGCCACTGCAGGAGAGATGAACCGGTTTACCATCAGAAAAAAGGATCCCTGATCTGCGATATGATCATCCCTCATTTTTTCTAGTGTCAGAATTTTCTGGCCGGATATTACTCATAAGGGATTCGAGTTCTGAAATTTTATCGAGAATCCGCATTTGAATCTCTTTCAGGGCAGTATCAGATCTCCCTGGATCAAATGCCTGCCCGGTTAAGATTCGTATGGCACTCAGTTTATGAGCGGCCTGCTGATGACGGATTCTGCTCATCAGATGTAATTCCTCATACTCTCTATGCAGAGAATGATAGGCCACTGTCAGATCCTTCTCAGTCTGTTTAATCCTGGTGATATCACGCAGGACGCCGATTAGATGACTCACCTTCCCATCAGAACCGGTCAGCAGAGTGGAGACAATATCCACAATCATCGAAGTCCCATCCTTGTGGTTCAGGATAATCTCCCGCCGGGTACACTGACCTGAAGAATCCCCTGATTCCATTGCAGATATTCGTTCTTTCAGGTCACGGGATATGGAAAAGTATTCTTCAGGACCCATAAGGTCTGCAAAGCGATGTCCGAGCATATCTTCAGGAGAATACCCAAGGAGTGCAATGGATTGATTTACAAATTCAAATCGGTCGGTGTCAAGATTCACAACCCAGACAATATCTCCAATATTCTCAGCAACGAGTCTGAATTTTTCTTCTCCAACCCGGAGTTTCTTCTCCATCTGTTCCCGTTCAGTAATATCCCGGGAAATCCCAAGCACTGAGATGATATTTCTATCCTTATCAGTGATAAATGAGGTTACGACCTCGGTAGTGATAAGAGAACCATCTTTATGCGGTTGAACGACCCGGTCACGAGCACCTCTTTGAGAATGATCTCCCTTCATAAATGAAGTGATTCTCGCCGGAAGCAAGGCCATAATCCGGTTATAGGATTCCCTGGTCATCACCTCGTCCATCGGTTGGTTGAGTACCTCGTCAACCGTAAAACCCCTTAGATGCTCAACTGAAGGACTAACGAAGGTAAATTTTCCAGCACGCGGATCTAATGTCCAGATAACATCAATAGAATTATCTGCCAGAAGCCGATATTTCTCCTCGCTGATTCGAAGCCGCTCATCTGCCAGGATCTGTTCAGAAATATCCCTGATGACGGAGAGTATAACCCTCCTCTTTCCAAGCAAGATTTTTCTGCATGACATCGACGCTGTAAAGGGAATATGATTTTTTCTGAATAACTGCTGAGAGGGTATCAAAAATCGTTCATGCTGGGATACATTATCAAGATGAGACTGCCGTTCTTCTGCATCCCCCCATATTTCAACATCAATAGATCTTTTACCAATAATCTCATTACGGGAATATCCAAATATATGTTCAGCTGCAGTATTTAACTCAAGAATCTCCCCGGTATCCAGATCAGTGATGGTAATTGCATCAGGGGATAACTGGAATGCTGCTGCATACTTCTCCTCAGCCTGGTGGAGATCTTCCTCGATACGCGTTTGCTCGGATATATCAGATGCAATCACAGAAATGAGATTAGATCCCTGAGTGACCGAGAACCCGACGATGGTAATTTCGAACCATTGACCTGTATTAATGGAGATCTTATGTTTGCATGCAGTCTCAAAAGTAAACCGTTTCAGTTCATGAATAATTGTCGGATGAGAGAAGAGGGGAAGGCTGAGCCTTTCCAGATCTTCTCCGATTATATATCTGGCTGATAATCCCAGAAAAATTCCTGCAGCATTATTCACATACTGCACAGTGCAGGTGGAATCCAGAATCAGGATATAATCAGAACTGATATCAATCAGGCTGGAAACCGGAATCAATTTGGTTAATACGTACTTTTTAGCAGCGCCAATGTCAAATTTTTTCACCTTTCCGAGCAACTCAAGAGTGTCGAGGTGTCGTGCTACGGCATGACGATCAAGGCCGCTCTTCTTGGCAATATCTGAAATGGTGATCGGCCGGTCACCTGCAGAGAGTACCTCCAGTATCCGGATTTTCTGATCATCCATAGAAGAGTTCTGATTGATACTATTTAGGAAATACTCCGTTATGACTGATGCATCTCAAAAATAGATCTCACAGTAATGCCTAGAGAGATATCAGGATCACCATGCGCATCAGGTCAGAGAGGGTTCCTTCAACAGAACCTTCGAGTATTTTCTGATTGAACAAATATGGTCAGAGGCGGGAATCAGGCTACACTTCTTTCCTTGAGATATGGACAATAAAAGTAGAACCTTTCAGGTACCCGTCACTCCTGACCTCAATAGACCCTCCATGGAGGAGAATGATCCTTTTTACAATAGAGAGTCCAAATCCTTTGGACAGCGGATCCTGCCGTGCATTATCTCCTGTATATAACTCGTCCCAGATCCGGTTCTGAAGTTCAGGAGAGATTCCAATGCCAGTATCAGAGATTGAAACCGACACCGTGGATCTGGTCATATGCGATGAGATCCTGATAGATCCTCGTGGAGAGTTAAATTTTACCGCATTATTTATGAGATTTCGAAACACCAGAGTAGCGTAGGGTTTTGAGAATAATACAAAGATACCGGGTGGAATCTCATTTATAATTTTTATCTGTTTCTGCTCAGCAAGGAACTTATTCACATCAAGAGCATCTGTGATGAGATCTCCCAGATCAAATTTTTCATACGAATCCAGGGCATCTATACGGTTCAGCTGAGCATTTGTCAGAATATCTTCAGTCATCTTCTGGAGATACTGAATACTTGACAAAAAGATAGTGATGAGTTCTTTGGCGTCAGGATCTGAAATTCCTTCCATCAGGAACGGCCCCATCCCGATGATGGGGGTGAGCGGAGTGCGAAGATCATGGGCTAGTTGGTATAAGAAGAGATCTTTCTGTTCAGAGAGACGTTCAACCTGACGATTTCGTTCAACCATCTCATCGTTTAGCGCACGGATCTCAACAGTTCTCTGAACGACCTTATCCTCAAGAGTTGCATTAAGGTCAATGAGATCTCTCTGCATCTCCTGCAAAGTTTGATTCTGGTGCTCGAGCTCCTCCAGATACTCCTGAATCGTTCGTTCCATCTTCCGAATCAGAGTAACATCCCTGATATTAAAAATAACCCCATTAATTTTTGGGTCAGCAATTCTGCTTCTTGCCAGGGCTTCAAGGTAGATCCATTCTCCATCCTTATGAAGAAATCGAAGGATCAATCGGTCAGACAAGTCATGAGTGTTGAGGAGCGCCTCTACCTTCAAAAGGAGGTCAGATTGATCATCAGGGTGTATTCTCCCGATAGGAAATGGAGAGCCAACCAGGTCAGCAGGATCAATTCCAAGAATAATCTGAACTGCATCGCTCACATACGAAATCGTTTTATTGGTGCGGAGAACCATCACGATGTCATTGGACCCACCCAGGAGTAACCGGTACCGCTCCTCCTCCTCTTCAAGAGCCCGTTGCATCTCTTTCAGGATGGTAATATCCTGAATTGTCCCAACGGTAAAAAACTGCCCTTCAGGGTTTGTTTCAATCTGCCCGATCTCCTGAATCCATATGAATCTCCCATTCGGGTGAAGGTATCGGTATATGACCTCATACGGTTCTGCACACTTGTCCACATCTGTATAGACCGCTGCTACCCTTTCTCGATCATCCGGAAATATCATCGAGAGAAACCAATCCCTGGAGGGTGATATCGTATCTGAAAGGCCAAGAATACCATAGATTTTAGGAGACCAAAAAATCTTTCGGGTCTGATGATCATACTCCCAACCGGCAAGATTAGCGATATCCTGTGCTTTTGCAAGCTGTTGCTCGCTTTTTTGTAACGCCTGCTGGGATCGTGATATCTCAAAGTAGACCTCCTCTCTTCGTTCAAGAAGAACAATCACGATTATAAGAACCAGACTGATCAGTATGGTGATTATGGCAGGGCCTGCAGAGGCATAGAAGAGCTTATTTGACCATTCTGCATCATCTACATCCATACCAAGTATAGCAACGATCTTATTGTCAGAATCTGTTAATGGTATCAGACTGCTTACAAAAACACCCCACGCATCTGAAATCGGACCTTCAACTGCTTCGTCACCAGTCGTGAATGAATCCCGCAGCGTATCAGATGAATTTTGAAATACCTGCCCGGGCGGGGAATACCCTTCAGAGCCAGAAGGTTCAGAATCAATGAGAAACAGAATTGTTCCATCCGGATTCTCCCTCATGAGATAAATAAACCGAGTCTGTGGCCGGGCTGCTTTCGCCTTTGCAAGATAATTTTTCATCTGATGGTACGATTCAGATTTGAGATCTACGAGGGTTCCAGTCAGACCCTCTATCTGATCCAGCGATAATCCGGCAGATACGATGCGGGTTTCAGTCAGCATCTGTGTGCGCATTCGTGAGTCTTGATCAACGGCTGCAATCAATGAATACGCAGCACCGATGATCAGGACTCCTATAAGGAGCATGAATAGAATTTTAATAACAATTGGTTGCGCCATTCAGAACATCCGAACCATACAGCAGAGATGAATACCGATATGATTCGGTTCACTTATGTATAAGATACTATCAGTACCAAGAGGAAACCTCTCTGTGGACCCGGAGAGATTATTGAACCCTTTGATTTCCGGAGATACTTACCACTCCTTTTTCTTCATTACATCATCCGAAAACCTGAAGCAAATAGTGAATAGGATCTGAGATATCCCAAAAGGAGAATTAGTAAAAAATCAGCATCGTTGCAGTCTGATTCATATGACCGATATACTCCTCCCCATACGTCGAGAAACCTATCGTTGGGATATGATTGAATAAAGCACCATATTCATCACATTTGTCTGCCTTATTCAGGAGAAATGTTCTTTCACTACAGTTAAAATTGATAAGACCCTTTATTGGCCCCACCCTCTTTTCCATTAATACGATTGCTTTACGAGTCTCTTCAATAATGTCGGTTGGTGAGAGAATTTCGAGTTCGATATTTTTCAAAATCTGACAGTGGAAATATATCGATTTTCCTTCAACACGATGGGGAGCACGGACATAGGGCTCATCATCTGACATGAGTCCGACCGGATGGATCATAAATTGGGATTCAATTTCTGCTTCACTCACCCCTAATGCTTCAGCATATACTTTAGCAGCAGGTTTCCCATTAAATTCTTCAACTCTCCGCGAATTTTCGTCCACCACAGTAGGTATGAGTTTTTTATTCATCCCACAGAATGACTGTGTTTTGATGATATCAAATTTGCATCCCGGTTTTATCAGTGTTAATATTGCTGAGTTTGAATATGACTTCCCATCAAGATACACCCAGGTCTTTTTAAAGGCAAGATCATCTCCCGCGGATCCCCCGATGACCGTGATATTCACGAGATCCCCAATCTTGCTCATAATCCTCTCTTCTGCACAGGATAGCCCATCGATCAGGATCATCCCGACAAAATTATCGACACTCAGGTCAAGGGGTTTGGACCTGAATTTAGCTGCAAGCTCGGTTACTGCCTTTGTTGTGGATTGTCCATCCTGAAGATCGATAACTTCAGATGCAATGCCTTCAATGAGGTCTGATTCAAGAGCCATGGCAACAATCGAATTTTTCAGCATCTTTCCAGTAATGATCTCCCCTGCAGTCGAACACCCAATAACAGTAGCGTCAGGAAATTCTTCCTTCATTGCAGCACTGATATTACAGGGATCATACTGAGATGATGCGAAAAAGATTACTGCCACGGGTTTCAGATCTGAAAATGCTGACGCAATGTCAGAAGCCGCCAATTGTGGTTCTGATTGTATTGTATACGTTACCTTGAGTGCCATGTTACACCTTAAGCCGAATACCCATATCCAGTGAAACTTTTACCAATTTTTCTATCAATTCTGGATCATCTTCTGATGAAGATGAAAATTTACTTGAATCAATCCCTTTCAGAAGGAGCTTCGTTCTTGTTGTTGATGCAAGACTTGGATTTCCCTGAGATCGTTCTTCAATCAGTCTATCAATTAGTTCTCTCATCTTTCCTGCCATATTACTCCGATTTTTTTAATACTGGGGATAAATTTCCAGATATTCAGATTGATTCTGATATGTGAGTTCTCATCAGCTACAGAATAATCTTAGATCCAAACCATATTGCATTAGTTATACCACTCGATAAATAATAGAATCACTAGTTACTGGCGCCAATAAACTAAACCATATATATAAAAAAGACCCGCGGTCTCATTTATACCATAAGGATAGATAATCTCATCTTAAGGAATTTCAGAGGACTCATGATTTTATAGGTTGTCTCCTTTGTTTCTTCGTGCAGAGGGGAATGAGATAACGGCATATAAACCCTCCCGCCCTTCAATCTGTATTGTCCCCTTGAGTTGGCTTGTTAGTCCGAATATTAGCTGCATACCGATAGAGGAGACTCGCCTGAGATCAATATCTTCAGGCACCCCCACTCCATTGTCCTGATAGATCACACAATAGGTATCAGTAATCTGATCAAACCGCACAGAGATATTAATATTCCCGGTTCTTTCTCCGGGAAACGCATGTAATATCGAGTTCGAGAGTAGTTCCCTGATTATCAGACTGCAGGGAACTGCTTCTATCAAAGATATCCCGAAAGAAGCATCATCGATGGTGATCGGGATCCTACTCTGACTCATTGAATATAACCCATACAGAGAAGAAGATAACCCCTTGATAACAGGCCCCAACTCTATCAGATTCAGATCCCCTGATTGATGGAGGTTCTCATAGACCAGGGCGATAGAACGAATCCTACTCTGACTCTCGCTGAGGAGCATTCTGATCGATTCATCCGGAATAGTTCTCATCTGCATAGAGATCAATGAGGAGATGATCTGCATATTATTCTTGACCCGATGATGAATCTCATGAAGAAGCGTCTCTTTCTCCTGGAGAGACTGACGGATATCAGCCTCCATTTGTTTCTGTTCTGTGATATCATATGATAATCCGACCACTCGTTCATGATTCCCACGGGTGCCGGGGAGAGGCTGACCAGAAACGCGAATCCAGGAAACGACCCCGTCATCCTTCAGGATTCTACATTCATCAGAGAATTTTTGTCCCTTATCCAGAGATGACTGAATCGTCTCATCAATCCGTTGCCGATCATCAGGAAAAACATGAGACAGAAAAATGGCATATGTCCATTCAGGAAGATTTGGTTCATACCCAAACAATGAATCATGATGACTTGAGCGGACTACAGTACCATCATACCTATTGAGTTCCCATTCTGATGCCCCGATACTCTCAAGAGCAAAGCGGAGCCTTTTTTCACTCTCTTCAATACGTTCTTCTGTTTTTTTCCGCTCTGTAATATCACGAACGATCTCAAAGATATAGGTCTCCCTTCCGGTATCAACCAGACCAGCAGATATCTCCACAGGAAAGACAGACCGATCCCGGGAATAATGAAGTTCCTCTGTGTGGATCCTCTCTCCCAGAAGGATCCGGGAGATCTGATCATGCACGTGGGTTCCCTCTCCTGATACGGTTATCTGGGAAATATTCATTCCGATAAGGTCTTCCTTCGGATATCCATGAGTTGCAGAGGCAGCCTGGTTTGCATCAAGAATTTTCCCTTCATCTTCTGAACCTGCTTCCAGAATAAAGATGGAGTCTCCTGCATTCTCAAAAAGATATTGATATTTTTCTACATTCTCCCTGATAACCCGATCAGTCTCCTCCTTCCTACCCTCAATAAAAATTATTCCAACAATCGATGAGAGTATGATGAGAGAGCCAAGAAAGTACAGGAACAGGTTTAACTTGTTCAGTTCTGCAATTACATCAGAACTGTCCATATCAATGCCAACCATACCAACCACATTCCCATTCAGGTCTTTGATTGGTGAAAAACCTGATAGGGTTGTTCCCCACTTATCAGTAGTAAACTCCTCATCAGCGACAGGCATTTGAAACCCTTTGATAATTTCAGGTTCAGCATTTTTGTATACCTCCTCAACCTGATAGATTACTCCGATACCCGGAGTATCAGAATTATTCCCATAATCAGCATCTACCACAAATTCGACATTACTTCCGTTTCTTCTCATCGTATAGATTGAATTGATATTGTTTGCAGAGAACTTTGTTCTCTGAAGATAATTTCTAAGTTCAATAAAAAGAGGAGTAGTCTCATCGCCAGAGTGGATCTGGCTGAATGTGTCTCCGTTAATATGGGCCGCAGTAATATTTGCAATTGATATGAGTTTATCCTGAATAGAGACCTTTATTGCAGACTCTGCCTCAGTTGAAATCGAATAGAGAGAAAGAAGAGTGATGACAATAATGAGGAGAATTAACTGAATCATCACCCGGCTGACGTGGTTTGGCAGCATATTCATTCAGTGTAAGATGAAAAAATTTGGGAAAAGGGAAGGAACATATTGCAATTCATTGTCATATACAACAGAAATTCATAAACGTCCCTTCAAATACCCTCCTTACCCGGTATCAAATGTCTTGCCCATGCCGATAATGTTTGAGCAGGAACGATCTCACTTTCGTAGATTCTATCCATCCTTTATCAAGCTGGGTTACCAGATCATCAATCACCTGGATATAATCCAGTACTTTATCTGTATTTGGCCCTTCATCAAGGGACACAAGTGATGCTATCACCGTGAGAGGATTGCGAATCTGGTCATTCAGTATCTGAAATTGCTCCATATTCTTCTCTATCTGAACGATCCCTTCCTTCTCCATGCTCTGCTGTATCTGTATCCAATCGGTGATGTCCCGGGCAATCCAGAGCAACTGAACAGGAACAGCGGGATCAGAAGTGAGAGGAATGATTGTTGCATCAAGCCATATCACCTTCTCTGACAGGGTGAGTTTGATATGATTCCGCCAGTTCGTTGAGGAAGAAATTACTGATTGAATCGCTTTCTCCACCATTATGTACTCATCAGGTGAAAGAAGTTCATCCAGCGTGTGTCTGAGTAATTCATCAGGTTTTTTTCCAAAGAGATCAGATCCCGGCTCATTAATATAATCAAGGGAGGTATCTGCATTTAAAATTGCAATAAGGTTATCAGAATTCTCGGCAATTTTCCGGTACCGCATCTCACTTGCTTTTACCCGTTGATCAATGGAATGTTTGTATAAGGCCATCGCGATTGCAGTTTTAAGACCTCTCTCCTCAAATGGCTTGATAACATATCCAAACGGCTCACTCTCAAGTGCTTTGGAGATGGTTGCCTCGTCTGACTGGCCGGTAAGAAACACTACCGGAATGTCAAGGTGATTTTTTATAAGATCAGCTGCCTCGATTCCCGTCATCTTACCCTTCAGGTTGATATCCATCAGAATTAGATCAGGCATATGCTCCAGGGCAAGGCTTAGTACCTCTTCACCAGCATCTGCAGAAGCCGGGACGATAAACCCCATTTGCTCAAGATTTGCAATAAGATCAGCTGCGGTGATGAACTCATCCTCAACTACAAGTATGCTTTTTTTTCCAATATTCATAAAAATTCCAAATTTAGTTGTTAGAAGGAAATGTTATCACATAATGAACGCCGTTATCATTTTCAACAAATACAGTCCCTCTGAGCTGCCTGGTAAGTCCGTAGATAAGTTTCATCCCGAGCGTCTTACTCGTTTCGGGGATAATATCAGATTGAAGACCCGGACCGGTGTCCCGATAGTCAAGTACATACTGATCTGGAGAATTACTGGAACTGAACAGTATGGTGATTGATCCGGTCTTTTCCGGGGAAAAAGCATACTTGAGTGAGTTTGAGATCAATTCGTTAATGATGAGACTGCACGGGACGGCTTTGGCCAGGGAGAGAGTCTCCTCACCTGCCTCTATCCGGAGATGAATGTTCTGTGCATTCAGATTGTAGGTATTAAATAGGTGAGTGGTTATCTGCTTGAGATAGTGTCCATATTTAATATCGCGGAAATTATCTGCTTTATATAACTGCTCATGAACCAGGGCAAGTGATTTTATCCGGGTCTGGCACTCGGTAAAGTATCCTTTGACCTTCTCATCCTCTACCATCTTGGCCTGCATCGAGAGTAATGACCAGATGATCTGCATATTGTTTTTTACACGGTGATACACTTCTTTGAGTAGAATCTCTTTTTCCTGGAGTGAATTCAGAATCCGTGTCTCTTCCTCTTTTTTCTCAGTAATATCATCAATAAAGAAGAGTGTCGCAGAATCATTTTCAAAGACAATATCAGTCCCGATTATCTTTGTCACAATGACAGCGTCATCCATACATACCAGTTCTTCTTCGAACCGGTTCCAGTTGACACCGTACTCAGAGAAACGCGACATTTTGTGGAGAAAAGTGGTTTGGTTGCCCGGAAGGACAAATTTGAGAAAGGATTGTAACTCAACATCATCGCTGGATGTCGCATGCACCAGTTCAAGAAACGCAGGATTGGTCATTACAACCGTCCCTTTTCTGAGCACACATATCGAGACCGGAGACTTCAGAATAAGAGTCCGGTACTGCTCTTTGCTGATATAAAGGGAGGTGATGGCCTCCTGTAGTGATTCATTCTGGAGAGCAAGGGCCTTTTTTGTCTCATCCAGTTCCCTGATCATGCTATTAAATGCTTCAGAGAACTCGTAGAGGAAATCCACCCGGTGGGTAAAATCCCCTTTTGCTATCATCTGGGTTTTCCAGGTGAGATGACGAAGATTTGATTGAAGGTTTTTCAGTGCTCCCCCAAAAATCCCCCGTAAGGATATTGTTGAATGGAGTTTTCCTTCAGATATCTCCAGCGTATGAGTCTGGGCTGAAATAATGGTCTCAAGAATATTCCTCAGAAGATCCTGTTCTTCCTGATTACCGGGAAGGATATCAGGAATGGGATTTCGTTTATTGAGATGAGAAGAGATCAGTTCAAGAGTAGCTCTCAGTGGTTCGTTGGATACCTGTTCTTCGGTTTGAGATCCTGGTGCAGAACGTTCAGGATTCATTACTCTTTTCGGGAAGAATATCCACACTGAACCGACAGGTCCGATCTCCCGTACACCAGCAATCTATCTCTTTTACCAGGCATTTTTTTCCGGTGAATTTTTCAAGAATTCCGGCAATAAATCCTTCATCATAGGTACAGACGCCATATCCCAGTTCAGGGAGGCCTGAACAGTCCAGATCTTCGGACACCGCAAGAATTAACTTTCCACTGGACAGGTCAGCTTCTTCTACTCTAAAGATACCAATCTTAAGATCTTTCAGGGAGTTCTGGATGTTTGTGATAAATTCTTCGAAATTATCAGTCCCAGGTAACACATGGGAGAAAAATCCCGCTCCGGCCCGTTTGCCAGCTTCATAGATCATCTTCTCACCTTTCTCAACTCCCATCTCTGCTTCGATGGTCTCTCTAAAGCAGTACTGCATTAGCCGGTATACTTCAACCGGGACCATTCCCCCCAGATTCGGCCTTCCATTTTGAATATCCCCAATCAGATCCCAGGTAAATTTGAAGGTCTCTCTATCTCCCATCATTATCTCCAATAATATAAACAACCAGACAGGTTCATTATTGAGGTTACCATTCCCAGATCATTTCTTATAAAAAGGATTAATCCAGAATCTTTAGTACCTTATTTGTGATCATGATTATTAAAATAATTCTTACTGTGTTTTGCCAATTGCCTGTTCATTCCCTCTCATCATCTGATTATCAATAACAATCACGGTGAGGTGTATCTCACCGGACCATTCTCATACCCCGAAAGACGATACCACCAGTCAGGGTATCCCACTGACGAATCGGTGTGGTTCACCGGATCATAAATCGTCCCGAGGGCGTGCCTCACAATAAGCTTATCAGAAAGGTTCCACCAGTCTGATACTACAGATGATGCCTGCTCATACGTAACCCGGGTGAGATAAGCCCTGCAGGTATCAGGCCCCTCAGTGTTGAACAGTCTTACCGCTTCTTCATCGTGTATCTTCAGATATAGTACCTCATTCTCCTCTATCCGGTTCTGTTCGAATCGTATCAGGGGGATCATATCCCGATACTCAAGCCTGGACCAGCTGGTGACAAAGGTAAACGCCCACCAGGGAATGCTCCGATCAAATACCGTACGAGATGTATTATCAAATCCTTGAGGTACTTGCAAAATACCAGCAGGTAATGGAATATAACAGGTCTCCGCAGGTGGACCAAACCCAAACCAACAGACACCACCGATCAGATCAGGAAGATCTTTTCGAGCTTCTGCCAGGTAACTGTATCCACAGGAGAGCTCAGAGAGCATATAGGGCCATGCTCCAGGAAGATCATTGCTCTGGTTCACTACCCCATCCTCTACCTGACCCGGATTCCGGTATGGATTCCCAAATGGACCTGCAGCAGTTCCTTTGGTCATATCCCAGGGTGTTCCGACATAATGATCCCGAAACAGGTTCCGCATTTCAGTCCTGTTCAGGAGATGATCCGGACGAAGAGAGAAAGGATACAGAGACGTATACTGATCTTCGACATTCAATGGGAGATTAGATGATGGAGCAGTCAGATTATATATTCGCCAAATTCTTCCGAGAGCATGATAAGGATGCAAAAACTCCTGATCAAGATACAGTCTGGTAAAATCCGGGAGCCCTCCGGAAATATTCATCTGCTGAGCTGCATAATTCTTTAGAATTCGAGGCGAGAAGAAAAGATCAGGATCCTCTGGATCAAGGGTACGAATTCTGAAAATATTGGCCCCGGCGTATATCTCTCCATCGTGCACCTTTTGTGCAGCCCATACTCCCCCAGTTCCATCTACACTCCCACACATCTCCATAACCCACGCTTCTGTAGGATCTGCAAAGATAAGGATCTCACCATATCCGTAATATCCATACTTATCAATCAGCTCACCAACCGTCTCGATCGCATCCCTGGCTGTCCGGCACCGTTCCAGCGCAATATTAGAGAGATCTGAACTATATAGACCTGAACTACGGAGTTTTGTACACTACTCTACTAAAAACCGGCGACCGGCGAACAGGTCACCCATACCCAATGCTGCTACTTGCTTCTTCAGATCAGTCGTAACATTCACAAAGAAGACCTCAATCTCTTTACCCAAATC
>DATMXW010000087.1:0-16479 GCA_035561295.1 Methanospirillum sp.
ATCTATATCTACTTGATACTCCATCTAACCCATATCATTATCAGTTAGGATCGATCAGGTTCAAGTTATTGAGACTATTATCACGGCAGCACATCCAAATGTTAAATTTCAAATTTATTTTAACACCAAAAAATGCCGATATCCAGAATCCCTCTCTCTGTTCTGGTTTCCTACGAGGAAAGATCACTGAATATCAGCCTTCATACCCGAAATCGTGGAAGATAGGGATCTGAATGCTCAATAAAACTCCTCTTTTGAGTAATATCGGTGATCAGGATCTTAAATGAGAATTTCGACCCCTAATATATTGAACCATGTATTTTTATCCTAAATACCAAATATTTAACCTTATTTTCACAAAAAAGTGAATATATGCCCTAATTTTTTGATTCCCTGACGAGTCACGGGATTTGGTCTATGCAACAGCCTCCAGGGGTGAGTTCAATCGGAGCCCGTAAAACGTTTTTATACAGGGGTATTATTCCCGGATCTCTGGGTCATCTGATCAGATTTATGTCATTATATATGTAGGCAATAGCGTCCCGATAGTGAAATGGTTATATGGCGATTCAGGGGAAACCAGGCCCGTACCTCCTGATTTAACGATGAAGGGGATGAACGGAGAAATGATGATCGACAAAACCGTTCTTTTTCGAATCCGGGTATAAATCGGCCCTATTGCAATTATCTCAGGACCATGATGTTGTGATCACCAGAACATTCCATCGTCCAAGAGTATCACGGGCGGGAGAGCGGGAAGAAAACGGAGATATGAGGTTTGAGCGGGGACTCCCGCTCTCGATCCTCTTTCAAATTGACATTTAAATTACTATTACTCTAATTATTATTAGTTTTAGTACAAGAGAGCGGGAGTATACGGGTATAGAGTCATCCCTCTGGTCATATGGGGTTACTCTGTGTATATCAGAAAGTCCCGCTCTCCCGCTCTGGGACCAATTATCCGGAGATGTGCAGGTTATTTTTGAAACGGGCGATTTTATGAGAGCGGGACTTCCCGCTCAAATCAGAATATCCCCGCTCGGGTGGAACATGACAGAGTATTAAAAAAAAGGGTTATGAATGAGCATCGAACATGATCGTGTTGCTATCCGCAGAGGGGTGGGATTCATCACCAGGGTAATGTGCCAGCATCCCTACGGTGTATGCATAGGATACGCCCACGGTAAATTCAAACCTCCCGTCAGAATCAGTCTGGGTGGTAGTTAATGGATCAGGACCAGAATACCCACTCTCATCCATCGTGACAGTAGCCCCACCGATTCCAGCTCCATTTTGATCGGTAAGTCTGCCAGTAATTGCAACCTCCTCACCAACTGTCGGGGATGTTGTGCTCGCACTGATAGTAAGGTGGGACTGACCAATCCCGGATGAATCACGGGTTATCGTCGGAATGACTGGCTGAATCGGGGCGATGACCGGATTCCTGGTGACAATATATTCCTGGGAGAATACACTCTCATTTCCTGATACCGGTTCCCAGGATCTACGATATATTCCAGAGAACACCTGTTTCCCTTCCTGAAGAGTATTAATAGTCCATGAGTGATCTCCTCCCCCTCCCATTTGAGGAGAAGGATTTGAACCCGGTTCATAGACATCATTGAGGATTCGGAGTCCATCCGTCACCGTGATATCCCACTGATATCCGGTACTCGGATTCTCGGGGAGGGTAATCACAGATGTCTCCCCAAGTTGCATATGGATCAGTGACGAATTCGAATAAATCTCCGGGTTATCTCTATTGGTCCCATTGTTACCCTCTCCTGGTTTAATGCCTGCAGGGTTGATCCAATTTTCCGGTTTCTTCCCTTCTCCCGGTATTATGCCTGCGGGGTTGGTCCAATTGTCAGTTTTCTTTCCTTCTCCCGGTATTATACCTGTAGGGTTGGCCAGGTTGTCAGTTTTCTTTTCTGCTGCCTGTGTATGGGTAACTGATGTTGCAGATAAGATAGCAGCGAATCCTACAATTACCAGTACCAACAAGAGTATGAAGATTATCATTCTCATCCGTGAGATCTTAAATCGTGGTTCCATATCGTTCCCTCTCTGGTCTCCTGATGCAATATGGAAGGAGATAGTAAATATATCCCTATATATTCCAATTTTGGTTTCAAAAATTGGAAGTGCATTATATGCTCAACGGAAATTAACGGATGAATTAATTGTACCTCTTTAATATGAGTGCATAATCACGATTATTCCCGTCATCCCGATTACCAGAGAATAATTCAGAATTTTTTAATATTCATACGTCATGTATATTTTCTGGAGTGTAAGGGCATGAGATTAGTTCTTATTATGGCATTGCTGGCTGCGTTGCTAGTTGCCCCGTTGACCGTATTTGCTGAAGGGAATAGCACGATAGAAAATGAGACTGAAATGGTTGATATCATCGAAGAGACCGGGAACCAGAAAGGCACTACTGCTGAAATGGCGCTCTTATTTGGAAAAGTGCATTCTACCCTGTTAATGGCAACTGAAGAAGCCTTCGGGTATCTTCTGTTCAATAATGAATCCGAGAAACAGGCATATATCGATGAGATTACTGCCTCAAAAGAAGCATTTGCAGCCTTTGAGGCTGCGGCTAGTCAGGCAGGTGAAAATAATTCAGTTCTTGTTTCCGGGAACAAACGTGCGTTGAGAGAATTTGAAAACCTTACCATCACGGGTGATGCGATGTTTGCCTCATTTGAAAAGGAAGGCACACCAGTTTTAAAAGATGTCGCCGTATTTGAAGAATCAGTATTTGCTATCTTCAATGCATCTGAAGAAACCTGGGTAGAATTCATCATGGGAAAGGATGTCCCTGAAACTGCTGATTCTACAGTACGGGCATTGTATGGAAAATTACTATCAGCAGTTCAGGAGTCGTATGCATATCCGGTTCTGGGAGATACCGCCAGGAAAGAAAAAGCAATCGCTGACTTCTCTGATTTTGATACACGGGTAGCCCGGTATGCAGAAAAGTATCCTGACACGTCATATGACGAAATAATCGCATTAAAGGAAGAGATCCAGAATGCAGCACAAACCATGTTTACTACCTATGAGAAGGAGGGGAAGGTGAATGGTGAAGAGGCTGCAGTTCTCGAAGCTCTGGTGGAGAAGATGGATAGTGACGTCATCACCTTGTTTGATAAGGCACCATCAGAGAAATCTCAGGTCAATGAAGAGATTCTGGTAATGAATGAGACCACAGAAAAGGCGACTGCATAAGCGTTATTATCTCCCAATTCTATTCTCGTCTTTTTTGGGGTTCGCCTATCATTATGATACGTGATCGGGTTACCAGAATATTTGGCGATGTTACGCCTTCTTCTCGCCTCAAGAGGGGCTTCTGTTCCTTTAAAACAAGGTATCCACCGGATCTCCCGACTATAAGTATAGTCTCGGAAAAAAGAGATCACGTGTGTCAAAAATTCCCTCGAAAAAAGTTGGATCCGAGGCGAATGAGATGAAGAATGTACAGAGTGATTCTTCCAGGATTGCAATCTGTTTCATTAATAATTCATCTCACTCAACCATTGATTCAATCTCTTCGGTAGTAACATTAAGTGCCTTTTCATCTCCCCGGGCTGGAATGAAGAATGCATCCCCATACTTCTCTTTTCCATACTCGCGAAGGAAGTCCTGGGTGTCGTTGCTTATCAGGAAGTTTATCCAGTCCTGAGCACCCTGAACATTTACCTGCGGACAGAGTTCCGTATTGACCATCATGACCGAATAGATATTGATGAGGTCATCATCCCCCTCATCAACAAGTCTTACTAGAGAGAGATTCGTGTCATCAGTAGTAAATACTGCTGCATTTACAATAGTATATGCATGCTTTTCACTTGCCATGGTAAGGACCGGGCCGATGTCTGCTCCAGCATTCACATACCAGGATGATACGTCAGTATTACTGATTGCTGAATAATTAAGTCCTGCTTTCTCCCAGATCGATCGCTCCTTTGCATGAGTTCCGGAGTTATCCCCCCGTGAGATAAATAAGATGGTAGCATTGGTGGCTGCTCCTTCTGCGATTGCCTTACATGCTTGAACGGCAGTCATTCCCCGTATTTGTGCCGGGTCGCTCTCCGGTCCAACAATAATATAATAATTTGATGCAAAATATCGTCTATTGAGTCCATATCCTTCTGCAATAAACTGGTCTTCGGCTTCTTTATCAGGGACCATCACGATATCCACTGAACAGTTCCGCCCTTCATTCAGGGCAGCACGGGTCGATTTTACGATCCACTCAATTTTAGTCAGATTGTATTGCTCAACAAATTGTTTCTCAAGTTCGCCAATCAGGCCGGTCTGATCGACACTGGTCGTGGTTACAATCAGCACCTGATCAGAGCCGTGTTCTCCAGGTATCTCAACTCTTTCGGCTGATACTCCCCCTAACATGAGAAATCCTGCAAACACAACTCCAAAAATTGCTGTACGGGTTATAAGATTCATCATACTATGCTCGCGTTTGAACCCTTTGTATGGTTTCATGATCCGTTCTCAATAGATCCACGGTGCCTCCGGGTTTGTGGCAGAAGAGAAAAATATGTCGAGTCCGACAAGGGATCTGAAGAGGAAGGTTTCAGAGAATACCTCATATCTAAAATGTATTGTTCATAGAAATCTAATTTGTTCAATGTCCCTGGAATGATAAACAAATTAGGAAACAGATAATCAGGTTGCTCCTAAAATCAGATGGAGAAGAAATAACTCAGGTATTTGAATGAAAATTCGAGATGTTATCCGGATGATAGAGCAGGATGGACGGTACATTGTTGCAACAAAAGGAAGTCATCGGCTATATAAACATCCTGATAAACCTGGGCGAATAACAATAGCAGGTCATCCATCGAAGGATATTTCTCCTGGAACCTGGATGAGCATACAGAAACAGGCAGGATATAAGGAATGAAATAATATATATATATTTTTAATCATTGTTGAGAGGGCAGGTGAAAATTTCTCTGCGTATGATCCGGATTTGCCTGGTTGTATCTCTACTGGACAAACCCGGGAAGAAGCAGAGGAGCGTATGATGGAGGCAATTGAATTTCATATTCAAGGGTTGATCGAAGACAGCCTTCCTATTCCTCGGCAAGAAGCATATGCTTCGGTGTATGCAATACCTGAGCAAGGGTAATGAATGAATCCCTCTCAACGAAAACATCATCAATATACATTATCAGAAGATTTCGTCATAATAGAAGGTTATAGAGGACACTCGTCGAGTGTTGGATTTTTTCCCTCTTCTTCCTGAATTGTGTATCTTACTCTCAGGCTGGAGGTGGCTGATATGCTCTCAGCATCGTTCCTCTGTGGAGTTCCTGTTGGATCATATCTTCCCTGGCTGTAGATCGGTCTAATTCCACGGTTATGGTTACCAATATCCTTAGGACTAATATGTATGATATGACAAGAACCCTTATATTTCTCCTTCTTCTCCTGTCGGCCCCCGGATCTGCCACCTCATCCCATGACTCACCCATGAGTTCTGAATTACTCACACTCGGAGTGGCGAATCAGAGACTCGATCTGGCATCAGACCTGAATGAAGAAGGCATGAAACTCGATGAACAGGAGAGATATGAGGATGCGTTAGCAGTATATCAGCAGGCCAATGAAATCAACTCTCAATCAGCAGCAATTTTAAGCAATATGGGAGTGACGCTCAGAAAGATGGGCAGGTTTCAGGAGGCCGTCGATGCATTTGATACCGCTCTGCTGATAGACCCTCGAGAGGCGATAATCTGGAACGGGAGAGGGGTTGCTCTTTCAGGTCTTGGTAACTATTCTGAAGAACTGGTATCATATAATCAGGCATTGGACCGTAATCCCTCATTTTCATGGGCCTGGAGTAACAAATGCGGAGTCCTATCCAGATTGGGCAGATATGAGGAGGCGATCGATGCCTGCAGAAATGCAACTGAGCTGGACTCTGAATTTGCTGCTGCATGGTATAATCTGGGCAACGCCTATGGTGGTGCCGGGAGATATCCGCAAGCAATACTGGCGTATGATGAAGCACTCCGGATTGATCCTGCATTACATAAAGCTGGGGATATGAAAACTATTACATTCTCCTTAGTAAACCCGGCATCGTGAGCGATATCTATATCTCTCGGGAATGATATTCTGATTATGTCACCCAGACATATGTTACAGCCCAAAAGACAGGCTCTCCCATCAGCTCTGGGAACAAAACTGAGCAAAGATCGGAAACGGTACCTGGAGGATCATCTCCATCATCCGATGAGACACCCGATTCCCCATCCCCGGCATCATGCTCAGCCAAAGCCCCGGCTTGGACAACTGCACAATCCCCATTGCCGGCCTCATGGTGAAGAACTCGGTCCTCATACAAACCAGCCAGGGCCGATCCGATTCTCCAAGATTATGACAAAAACAGGGGCAAAGATCCGCAATGATCGGGTTGGCTATGTCAGCCGTTCCTGATATCAGATAGACTGTATCTTTTTTTTCGTGATTGGATCATTGTCTCGCATTCAGCATACCTGCTTACTCTTTCTCCGGGATACCGGGCGGGCATACTGCAGATGGTGACGTCTTCGAACCATCAGGCACAAATATTCCTGGAAACCGGCCATATGAGATCCGGAAATATTGGTTTTCTCTCCTTTCACCAGGTCTCTTTCGAACCTATTACTATCTCTCCGGAAAAAAATGTACACATGGCAATACACCCAATAGAGTTCAGGTACGGAACACCTGAAATGAAGGCAGTCTGGACTGAGGAACATCGATTCCGCAGGATCATTGATGCTGAAGTTGCCCTTGCACAGGCTGAAGCGGCTTGTGGTATGATTCCTGAACCGGCAGCCCGGGATATTGCTACCCAGGCTCATGCTGCATCTCTCGAACGCGCGAAGGTGATCGAGGATGAGATCCACCATGATATGATGGCCATTGTCAGGGCGATATCAGAAGTGTGTGGTGACTCAGGGCGCTGGGTCCACTATGGGGCTACATCAAATGATATCCTTGATACAGCAACCGGACTGCAACTCAAAGATGCTCTGGAAATATTAGATACAAAAATCAGAGCACTGCTTGCAGCATTACTGAACCGGGCTGAGGAGACAAAAAAACTCGTCTGTATCGGCAGGACACATGGTCAGCATGGAGTTCCGACCACCTATGGACTGCGGTTTGCTATCTGGGCAAGTGAGATCGGTCGTCATATCGAGCGCCTTGAACAGATGGTTCCCCGGGTCTGCGTTGGTCAGATGACAGGAGCAGTCGGAACCCAGGCTGCCATGGGTGAGAACGGGATCATTGTTCAGGAGAAAATGATGGAATTTCTGGGTATCGGATCAGTTGATGTCTCAAACCAGGTGATCCAGCGTGACCGGTATGCTGAATACTTCTGTTTTCTCGCTAACCTCGCAACAACCCTGGATAAAATCGGGGTTGAGATCCGTTCATTGCAGCGAACCGAGATCGGTGAGGTAGAAGAGGCATTCGGGGCAAAACAGGTTGGTTCATCGACAATGCCCCATAAACGCAATCCGATCCGGAGTGAACAGGTCTGCGGTCTTGCCCGAATCGTCAGATCTGCAGTAGAACCAGCGTTTCAGAACAACACCCTCTGGGATGAGAGGGATCTGACCAACTCCTCTCCCGAGCGGATCCTCTTTCCTGAAGCGACCATCCTCTGTGATCATATCACCCGGCTGATGGCTACCGTCATCGAGGGACTGGTTATCAGAGAGGATAGAATTCGGCAAAATCTGATGCTTCTGCATGGTATCAATATGGCTGAGTCAGTCATGATTGAACTCACCAAACGAGGAATGGCCAGACAGGAGGCTCATGAGGTCATCAGAACAAAGAGTATGGAGGCACTGGCTGCTCAGCGTTCCCTGTCCGTTCTTCTTGCAGAGACTAAAGATGTCACCGATGTCATTGCGGCATCAGAGATAGAAGCACTTCTCAATCCTGATAATTATCTGGGAACTTCTGAACTCCAGGTGACGCGCGTTGTGGAGAAACTTCGACCTCTCTGTAGAAACTAATTATCATTCCATCTCTTTATTCACAAAAACCTGGTTTTTGGTGTCTCTTAATTGAAGACACCGGTATAGATAGAGGCATACCGCTCAAACTGGAAATCGGTTTTTTCTATCGGTTCGGTTTCAAACTTCCAGGTTGTTTTGGGCCCTAGGTAATCGACGGAAGCATAGGCATTTCCAATCTGAGCCCCATCTGCATTATAGAGGTTAAAGGTAATGATGACGAGATCTATCGTCTTTTCATCCAGGTTTTTTATCTCCCCTCGAATTACGGCTTTATCCCGGGAGTGCCGATCAATCACGGTCTTGATGATCGAGAGGTTAGCCTGTCCGTTCTGGGAGCTCTGAATGTATCCATAGGGGCGTTTGACAAAGATTGCCCTCCCCTCTGAGCTCTCCTTCTCGACACCTGACTGTGTTTGATACTGGACAGCATCATACACAGGTACCCGTTCACCGGTTGCTGATTCAGGGTAGGGCATCGGGATGATATTTACATCAGCGGTTAGAATTGCTGAAATAAGGATTATCGTCAGAGATATTAATCCTAAAGCTGCAAAAAAGATCTGATATGAACTGCCCTTCATAGGAGCAGTTCAGCATCTGAATGGAAAATAATTACGAAATATTCAGGAGAAATCCTGAAGATCTACATTTTAGGCTTCTTTTTCAGTGCTTCGACAAGGAGGTTTACTGCATGATCTACATCAGCCAGGTCAATCATCTCCACCGGTGAGTGAATATACCGGGCAGGGACCGAGAATGGAATACTGGGAATACCTTCCCGGACGAGGTGAATAATCGTGGCATCAGTATTACCCCCTTCTCCTACCTCGAGTTGATAGGGAATCTGCGCTTTGTCCCCGGCTCTGCGGAGCCACTCGGTGAGGCGGCGGTCTGCAAGCAGACCACGACCTGCTGCACTGGCAAGGACCAGGACCGGGCCCTTACTCATCTCTGGTGTTGCATCCTTCTTAGTGACACCAGGATGGTCTCCGGGGATGGTCACATCAGTGGCAATAGCAATATCAGGGTTGAGTGCAAAGGCAGCGACTTTGGCTCCTTTAAGGCCGACCTCTTCCTGGACCGTAAAAACACCAAAGACCGTCATAGGGGTCTTCATCTTCTTAAATACTTCAATAAGTACCGCAACACCGACCCTGTTATCAAGCGCTTTGCCAGAAACCCGGCTCCCTGCAAGTTTTATCAATTCCTGTTCAATGGTGACCGGCGTCCCAATCTCAATACCAAGAGCATCAACCTCTTCGGCAGAGCATGCACCGACATCGATAAAGAGATCCTCCATCTTGATCTCTTTCTTTCGATCTTCAGGGCTCATAATATGTGGCGGTTTCGCACCGATCACACCAGGGACGGAACCCTTGGTCCCGTGCAGAATGACCCGCTGGGTATAGAGCGTCGGGTTATACCATCCACCAATTCCGACAAACTTGATAAACCCTTTCTCATCGATATACTGGACCATCAGCCCGATCTCATCCATGTGGGATGCAATCATTACTGAAAAATCTGAACCTTTTTTAACTGCAATCAGATTGCCAAGACTGTCTTCCCTGAACTCATCTACGTGGCCCTCGAGTTCTTTCCTGACAATGTCCTTAATATTATCTTCAAATCCTGATATCCCATTGGCATCAGAGAGTTTCTTAATTAATTCGTATACCATGGTTCACCTGATAACGTGTTCGATACGCTTTAGTGCTGCGGATATATTTTCACGGGATGTTGCATAGCTGAATCGTGCATACTCTGAGCCACGTTTCCCGAATGCATCACCAGGAACTACTATGACACCTGCTTCGAGAACCCGGGCCGTGTTCTCTTTTCCAAGGGGCACAAATGCATAGAATGCACCCTCTGGAGTGGGGAACTCAATGCCCAAATCATGCAACCCGGTGCAGAGGAGGTCACGCCGTGCCTTGTACTCATCTCTCATTACTGTGACGCATGACTGATCCCCGGTATAGGCAGCAACTGCTGCATACTGGGAGATTGATGTCGCACAGGTCTGACAGTACTGGTGGACCTTCAGGCACTGTTCGATATACTCCGGAGCACCAGCGATATATCCAACCCGCCATCCGGTCATTGAGTAGGTCTTACTTGCAGCGTTCACGGTGAGGACATCATCCCCGAATCTTGCCGCACTGACGTGAACCGCATCATAGATCATGTGCTCATATACCTCATCTGATATGACCGTCACTCCTGCATCGTTTGCGGCTTCAACCAGGCCCCTGATGGTATCCTCTGACTCTACCGTCCCGGTAGGATTACAGGGAGAGTTCAGGATCAGAAGACGTGCACCAGACAACTTGGTAATTGCTGCATCCAGATCAATATGAAGATCCTTATCCAGCGGCAACTCATCAGGAACTCCACCTGCCAGTTTGGTGCATGCCTCATAGGAGACAAATCCGGGATCCGTGATCAGAACCCTGTCTCCGGGGCTGACAAGGCTTTGTATTGCGATAAAGAGAGCTTCTCCTGCCCCGGCGGTAACAATAATCTGGTCAGGGTGATACTTTAGCCGGTTCTCATTTTTGAACTTCTTTGAAAGTGCCTCTCTCAGTTCAGGGAGGCCGGCGTTGAAGGTATACCCGGTTTTCCCCTCGTTTATAGCCTGAATTGCAGCCTGTTTGATGTGGGATGGTGTATCGAAGTCAGGCTGGCCAAGAGCAAGACTGATAGAGTCAGGTTTTGCAGCCTGGAAAAATTTTCTGATCCCTGACATCTCAATATCAAGTGCACGCTGTGCGATTCTGTGTTTCATGGATATCTTCCGTTATTCGATGTTAGCATGTCGACCCTTCAGATCTGACTCCTCTGCCCCTTTAATCTCCATCAGCCGGGATATGACCGCATCACAGAAGGTCATGGAAGCCGTCTCGAAAAGAGTTCCAAGGGGGGCAAAAGAACGGTGTTCACCGAGCATCTGCCTGATCTCATACTCAAGGGTCTCATCAGACATGGCATCGCGACAGTTCTCGATAACAACAACAGAGTCAGCGACTTTACCGATGGGTGAATCAGGATTTGACGTGATCAGACAGATCCTTCCGCCAATCTCTTTTCCTGTCTGAACAATCTCAAAGACTGTTCGGGTCTTCCCGGATCCCGAAAGAACCACAATTGCATCACCTTCAAGGAGAGCAGGTGTGATAGTCTCACCCACAACATAACTCGTCATTCCAAGATGCATGAGGCGCATGGCAAATGCCTTTGCAACAAGACCGGATCTACCTGCTCCCATGACATAGATCCGCTTGGCATCCAGGAGTTCAGCGATAAACCGTGAGACCTCTTCATCTGAAATATGGCTGCCGATAGTGTCGATTCGGGAAGCCATCAGACGCATCATATCCTGAACACGATGCTGATTCATATCTGCTTATCTGATTATTCCCGCTCATACATCAGGGTGCCGGGATCCCTGTTCCATCAGGATTCTGATAACCAAAAAATATGATATCAATTAGTCAGGATGGTGGTATGATTCAATGGGTCCCAGAGGGATCAGATCCCCGCTATTGAGGATCGAGACTGGCCCATGCCCACAGCAGATGATCAATCGCCGTCCTGTTCTCTTCAGGTCTTCATCAAGAGACTCAGCGATCTGCATCAGAGATCTCCGCTCATGTTTGACCTTATCAGGATCTACATTGACACTTCTTACCAGGCAGACAGCATATCCATTATATGCACTCCGGTCAGGGGTGAGATACTTCAGATTGAGGATAGTATCTGAGGTGAACAGAAGTCCAGCTTCCCTGCAGATGAGGTAGACCATTCCATGCTGATGCCCACCGTGCCCTTCAATAACCTGAAAGGTCAGACCACAGGCCGTAAAAGAGGTCAGGAGTGGGAATTCACCAACCATCTGTTCTCCTGCTTTTGGGAAGAGGGTAACCTGCTTGGGCGGGTGCATTCTGGCAAAAAGGTTGATCATAACCGTGTAGACCTGCTCATACACCAGATCTTCACTACAGGCACCATATGCACGATTATTTGTCTCGATCACCTTCCAGGTTCCTTCATGGGTGCAGATATCAGTATCAAAGAATCCTGCAGCTCCGCAATGGTCTGTGTCACCATGGGTCAGAATGATTTTTGAAAATCCCCGGTCATCATTCAAGCCGTAATGACTGAGCATCCGAGTCACATCCGGATGATAAATACCATATCCGGTATCAATCATGACTCGATCCCAGGGCGAGTCGATGATGAAGATGCTCCCTCCCCCTGGCGGCTGGAAACAATACAGGGTGGTCTCTTCAGTTATCGAGATCTTCTGGACATCAGCATAAAACCCTTTTCCACAGGTCTCTGACAGCCTTCTTCCATTTTCGAGAATCTGTTCAAGGACCTTCTCATACTCACTCCCATACTCGGTGAGTTGTTGCGCGGTATGACTAAAAAGATTCAGAATGTCAAGGAGATACGGATCATCAGTCTCACCAAGAATCTCCCTGACCCGTTCAGCATAGCGTAGATAAAAAAGACTTCCATCGGTCAGGTCTTCATCACAGTCATACCCCTCAACATCTATGACATAATGAACAGAGAGAGCATCGAGGAGTGTGTGGATCTGTTCAGGGTTTCTAACCTGAATTGCAACTGAAAGCCGGTCCGGATTCTTCCCCCGGTTATCATAGGCAAGTGAACTGATATCTGATGTATACTGATCCAGAATCGTGAGAATACGATGCAGAGTCCCCGGGATATCCGGGACGATAACGGTGAATCTGATGCTCTTAGGATATCTGACCTCAGTCTGGAGATAACTGGCATCAGATAAGGTACCTGCAGCCCGGGTACATCCTTCTCTGGTCCCCCGGACTGAAAAAAAGGCAGTTTTTGGATCCAGAGACCGGTTAAAATGGCACCGGGTAATTGTGATTCCTGCATCTGCAATTATTCTGACTGCCTGATGAAGCGATCCGGTGTCAGGTATCCGAATGATAAAAAATTCGTTGATGGTATCCATCAGAGCGCCTGTCTGATTATTCCTGCACGAAATTTTCCCGCTCGACAAAGAGCCCGCCAAATACCGCGCGCTCTATCATCTCAGAAACATATCGCATCTTCTGTGCCTTTTCAATGTCCTGGTAACGTGATATTTCTGAGTAAATCTGGACTCTGAGCAGACCGAACCTGAACTTTTCTATAAGTGCCTCGTCAAGCGTTCCAACCTCCCGATAGATAGGTTCTATCAGATCGGGAAGAAGTGTGATATCCTCAAGACACTGCACTACCTTCCCGTATAAGGGGATGTCCTCTTCTGTCCCCTGAAGAATCCTTTGATAATCCATTCTCACCCTTCAACAACCCTGACAAGATGCTCCATGACATCATCAATGGCCTGCCAGGTTGCAGACTCTTTTCGTTTGATGATAAATGGTCTGCCTTCATCCCCGGCCTTTCTCATCTCAGGATCCAACGGAATACTTCCCAGGAATGGTACATTGTGCTCTTTTGCTATCCTCTCTCCACCACCACTGCCAAAGAGATCAATGGTGTCACCACAATGTGGACAGACCAGTCCGCTCATATTCTCTACAACGCCGATTACATCCAGTTCAAGCATCTTTACAAACGTTATTGCCTTGGTTGAATCAAGTGTTGAGACATCCTGAGGAGTGGTAACGATTACTGCTCCGCGAAGGTTGGGTGCAATCTGGGCAATTGTCAGTGCCTCATCACCAGTGCCAGGGGGAAGATCTACAACCAGGTAATCGAGACTTCCCCATTTGGTATCCTCCAGGAACTGCCTGATGGCATTGGCCTTCATAGCTCCGCGCCAGACAACTGGTGAGTGCTTTTCAGGTAGCAGAAATGCCATAGAAATGACCTGAAGCGATCCGGTGACCTTGATCGGAATTATTTTATTATCTTCTGAACTTAGCTGATGCTCTTCAATCCCGAGCATTTTAGGGATGTTTGGACCATGAATATCTAGATCAAGCAGACCAACCTGCTTTCCATGGTTTGAAAGTGCATATGCAAGGTTCACCGCAACAGTGGACTTCCCTACCCCGCCTTTTCCGGAGAGAACCAGGATTACATGCCTGACATCCAGGTCAGCTCGTGGTGGGAGATTGCTTTTTGCATCTGCGCAGCCTGAATTCTGCTTGCATGATGAACAGTTACTATCGCATGATTCAGAGGGATTATTGTTATTATCCGGCATAATCTGGCCATTCCATCTTGCTATTGTCCTTCATTATTTGCGAATTCAACAGATAAATTATCTCTAAATAGAAGTAGGGACTGAGAAAGCAGAGTACATTTGCTAATACTGCTGATTCCGTTCTTCACGATATAAATAGTTGGCTCACCTATAAAGATAAACAGAAGGGCAGTCATCCATGGAACGTCGGGATATTATGGTCATAGCCGCGGCAATTATCGTTGTACTTATTCTTGCAGTGGTGGTCAAACCGATGCTGACTGGTCAACCAGTAAATCTTGGTCTGCCTCAGTCTGAACCGATTGCATCCCCTACTCCGCCAATAAATGAACCCGATGTCTATCAGACATTGCCACCTCAGGAGGGATCAAGTCCGGAGGGAGGGGCAGGTCAACCTGGTTCGGCATCAACACCGCAGGGATCAGCTCCGATTAGTCAGGAGACGATGCGCCCCCTTCCCTCAGCAACCCCGGTGAGCTGGCAGCCCAATCCTGAAAATCCGATGCCCGCAATCCAGATGATAGAGTATGCGGATATTGTTGGGAAATATACCGGCAATACCTCATCATTCAGGATTCCAACACCCTATTGGGAGATTGCCTATAATGTTACCCCAAAAGGAGAAAGGCCAGTCTTTCAGATGGATATTGTTGAAAAGGCCGGAGCAGGGGGGGAAGATAAAATACTCAGAACCATGGTCTATAGGGTTGATAAACTTCCAGAGCCCAAAGAAGGCCGGTTCTTCGAGGGGGGAAGAGACTATTATCTCAGAATTGTTGCAGACCAGGTAGAAAAATACCGGATAATGATTAGAATCCCCCTTAAATACCTCCCTGACAACTGAAATTTATCATCCATCAGAGATATATCAAAGGATGACAGAAAGGTATCACTATGGAGAAACGGGATCTCATAGTCATCGCCATTGCAATTTTTATTGTCCTGGTTATGGCTATATATATAAAACCACTTGTTACCGGAAAAGAAGTTAAGCTCATTCCTGATGAGATCAGTGCATTATTTGGTGCAAAAAAACAGACTCCTGCAGATAATAATACCAGCATCACCAATATTTCTCTCTATGACAACAATACTTCAGTTCGGAATATAACCTCAGTAATAAATGCTACGCCAAATCTCACCAACACCTCAAAACCGGAACCCACTCCTCCCCCTTCCTGGAATGGAAGCCCGGTAACGATTGGGCTTCAGGATACCGGATCTGCTGGAGCTATGTACCCCCGGAATTACCCGGCTTCAACCAATCCGATCTATTCATTCTCCCAGGCATCCGCTGACCTGAAAAACTTTTCTGAAATTTCCGGACAATATTCAGCGAAGACGAACTCTTTTTATATTCCCTCAGGATACTGGGAGATCTGGTATACCGTTGATCTGAAAGAAGATCTCCAGGATGCCATCATAACGAAAAAAGCCGCCACAACAAAGAATACTGATGGAACTAAGGTAGTACCTGAACAAACAAACTCTATCTCAATAGTAAATCCTCAATTCGAGATTACTGTAAAGAATGCAGATTCAGGATCAGTAGTTCGCACGATAATTCCCCCCGGAGGACTGAATCCATCAATCTGGAAAGGTGATTTTGCGAAACCGGGAAGTCTTCGCAATACAACATCATCGACCAGTTCTTCGACAAGTACCTCGACTACTGATACTAAAAAAAACTGGGATCCACGACCCTGGAAAGAGAAATTCTTCGAAGGCTACCGTACATACTTTCTTGATATCACCGCTCAGAATCTAATATCATACAAGGTAGATATCAAAGTTGCTGGTCCCAATTCCTCACCTCTCATGAACAACACAACTTCTGCACCTGAATCTATTCAGTCGGTGGGGGCAGAAATGGAAGCAGCCTTCAAAACTTATTATCAGTCTGTGAACGGAAACATTTCTGATCCAGACACATTCAGAGCGATTATCGGGACTCTTTCCCAGAACATTCTGGCTACAGCAAGTTATGATGACATTTTTAGGGCGATTACCACGATGAAATTTGCTGGTATTTCCTTTGAAGGCTTTTCCAGTACAAGCTCATTCTATCGGGGCCCGGAGGGTTCTTTGAAAGGGGATGTATCGTATCAGATTGGTCAGATCAAGCGGACAATGACACTGGATATTCCCTTTGTACAGGAAACAACTGGCTGGAAGATGAATCAACTGGTGATTCTGCGTTCCTAACTTTTTCTCATG
>DATMXW010000088.1:0-2060 GCA_035561295.1 Methanospirillum sp.
TTCCTAATCTCTAAAAGATCTACTTAAAAACCCATGCTATCTGATATTTAAATAGGGAGCAATCATTCATGAAAATTCTTTATCTGGAGGTTGATTATCAACTTTGTGTTTATGAAGAATAACTTCAAGGGTGGTATATAATTCCCGGGTCTGGATTGGTTTGAGCAAATATCCAAACGGCATAGTTAGTTTTGCCTCCTCAAGCCGGCGCTTATCTGAATATGCAGATAAATATACAATTGGAATTGCTGCAATCTCATTGATTTTTTTAGCAGCTTCTATTCCTGTCATATGAGATGCAAGTTGAATATCCATCAGGATCAGATCAGGAGGATATTTTTTTACTGAATTGATGGCATCTTCTCCGGTAGCAACCGGCGGGTCAACCAGAAAGCCAAATTTTTGCAATTGAGATTGTAGATGGATGGCAAGAATGGCATCATCTTCAACTATGAGAATCTTCTCTCCACTCATATCATCATCTCCGATCTGGTTTTTTAAATATTATCGTAAATGTAGTTCCATTCTGAGTATCTAATTCTATCGTTCCTCTCAACTGGTGGGTAGAGAGCATGTACACGATCTGCATCCCTAAAGATTTTGATACATGCCAATCTGAATTTTTCCCCCTGATCCCTATTCCATTATCACTTATTTTGAGGCACAGGGTATCTCCAAAATCTTTTAATGAAACAGAGATTGTGCAAGTTTTTTCGTTCCTGCCATCTGCAGGAGTACCCTCGGGAAATGCATATTTTATGGAATTCGTAATAAGTTCGTTAATTATCAAACCACACGGAATCGCCACATCAAGATTAATTGATGTCTGATCTACCTCAATAATTATCTCAGGATCTAAATCCGGGTTGAATGATTTGATAATATGATGGATCAGGTAGGATACGTACTCATTAAAATTGATCTTAGCAATGTTTTCGGTATTATAGAGAGATTCGTGAATAAGTGCAATTGCCATAACCCGTGACTGGAGTTCGATGAGGAGATCATGAGTTTTTTTCTCTGATACAAGGTTTCCCTGCATTGAGATCAAAGCAATGATAACTGCAAGGTTATTCTTTACTCGGTGATGAACTTCACGGAGGAGAATCTCTTTCTCCTTGAGAGCAGATTTTATTACATTTTGGGCTTGCTTGCGCTCGGTTATATCGCGAAGGAAGACCAAAGCACCATTTTTCTGTAAGTATGATACCGATACAGCGGTCAGCTCTACATCAACCGGGGTGCCATCAAGTTTTAATATTACCTCCTCAATCATGGGAACTGGTTTTCTTTCAAGATTAAGAATACGTATACGTTCGAGTGCAATCTCTCTGCATTTTGGGTGAGATAGATCTACGACATTCTTTCCGATTAGTTGATCCCTGGACAACGCACCGAATAAATTGCATGCTGCAGGGTTTACAAAAGCAAACCGCCCTTCTGTCTGTATATAAATTGCATCCGGAGCGTTCTCGACAACAAGGCGAAATTTCTCCTCGCTGTCAAAAAGGGCAACCGATTGTTGATATTCTTTGGTAATATCCTGCATAGCGATACGAATTTGGGGAGGATATCCGGCCCTCTCCATTCTTATACCAGTCAAACGGGAAAAGATATTCTCCTTATCCGATTTCTTCATCTGAATAGTACAGGAACGTTGCTTCCCTTGATGTAACACATCCTGGAAAAAGTGATCCCATCGTTCATATTCAAAAGGTACTACGTACCTCCTGAATCTATCATGAATCAAATCTTTTCTAACAGTACCAAGCATTACTGACCCAGTAAGATTTACATGAGAGATTATCGCGGTATCAGATAGAATAATGTAACCTACCGGAGCAAAATCGAAAATATCAAGATATTGGTCCTTTAATTCTTCAAGATTCTGATATGCCCTTTTTAATTCTTCATTTTGAATTTCCAGTTCTATCTGGTGCACTTGAAGATCATGGATGAGCTCATCAACATTTTTTCCGGTTATATTTGTTTGATTTTCAATATGCCGAGAGAGCCGTTTAGTTCTTACATATCGGAGCGGATGACGAAACCTTCTGGAG
>DATMXW010000089.1:0-7797 GCA_035561295.1 Methanospirillum sp.
AAATTAGAGAGATCTTAGATTAAGACCTTACACGGCGACAAAAAGAGAGCGGGACCTCCCGCTCTACCCCCATATCTTCCGATTTCTCCCGCTCTCCCGACCGGAGATGATTAGGGATCCTACCTCTCTTCCAGGCTGGCAGGGGTCACTCCTCCCCGGAAAGGCAGTGAACCCTGAATAACTCCATGTCCCGTATCAGATCAGGGTCAGGACATTTCTCTTTCCACCGTTCAATTACATCATACGTCAGACCATCCTCATTATCGACCGCCCAGTCGGCGAACTCTCCTCCCTCTTCATGCATGTACACACAGACTCCACGGATAATCCCCCGGCAAAAGGCTCGAGCCTCACCCTGCATCTCCCGATCCAGGTACCGCTCCATCTCATCGCAATAGGGTTCGATGATCTCTTCCATCATCGTGTAGGAGTGCTCGTACGGATCCACGTATCCGTCATGTTTGCCTCCTGACTCCTCCCAGAGCTGGTGAACATCGAGATCAGACAGGGCACTGCATACTTGATCTGCTATCTCCTCCTCATCGATACCGGAGATGAGATCGCGAGCTATAGCCACTGCCTCATCAGTGAGTGATGGGTTATCCCGCAGCAGATGAATCAGGACGAGATGTGCCTGATTATCGGTCAGGGTCGAGAGAAAATCAAACCCGGGCTCTTGAGAATCCTTCTGTTTCATGTATTCCTCAGGATGTCACGCGAAAATCTAAACATCTTTGCTGGAACCCCCCTTGACCAGATGTTGAACCATGCTTCAGGAGGAGAGAGGATCCTTGCCGCTCATTTATCAGTTCCAGGGACTGAAACTCTTTTTCGGTAGGTTTATTACAGAATATTGTTCACATTGAACTCTGTGTCAGAACATGGTTTTCGAAAAAAATATGGTATGATCTACCTGGTATTGATCCTTGTGATTCCTGTTATCACATATGCCGATAACCAGACCAATGCAGATATTGTCCTCCTGAATGGGTCTGTATATACCGTTGAATATGGAACAGACTGGCCCTTCTCTCCAGAGGAAGCAATTGCCATGAAAGGAGATTCCATCCAGGCCATAAATACAACGAGTGCCATAAAGCAGTATATTGGTCCAAAAACCCAGGTATATGATCTGAGGGGAAAGATGGTATTACCCGGGTTTATTGATACCCATATTCATCTTGGTCTTGCCGCCCAGCTGATGGCCGGGGTGGATCTCCAGGCCTGTACATCGATCCCGGAGATTCAGAAAAACCTCAGTGCATATGCTGCTCAACACAAGGATATGCCGGTCATTCGGGGATTTGGATGGAAATATTTCCAGTTCAATGAGTCAGGCCCCAATAAGGCAATGATTGACGCGGTTATCGCGGATAAACCGGTTATTCTGACATCTTTTGATGGACATAGCATCTGGGTGAATTCAAAATCTCTTGACATTGCTGGAATTTCAGGAGCTACTCCGGATCCCAAGGGTGGAAGGATTGAAAAAGATGTTGAAAATAATCCTACCGGAGTCCTTCATGAATTGTCAGCATCAAACCTGGTAATTAATAAAGTCCCTCCACTCTCTTCAACCCAGATAAAAGAGATGCTTAAAAAAATCCTGCCAAAAGCCGCAGCGTACGGAATTACAACTGCTGATGATGCTGCCGTCACTCCTGAAGTGATTGCTGCATTTTCAGATCTCGAAGATGAAGGAAACCTTCCGGTACGAATTTTTGGAGAGATCGTTGCAATCCCGGAACTGGGTGAAGCAGAGATCCCTGCCATGGTTGCGGTGAGCACGATGGATTATCCTGATCTTTTAGGGAGTGGAAGTGACAGATATGAGGACGATCTTCTCGGAGCACTGGGAAATGATACAGAAGAGTACACCCCGGTACAATCCTTCCCCAATTATTCTGATACAACCGGGTTGTTCAGGCTGGAGACCGGAAAATTATTTCTGGACGGAGTTATTGAGGGACACACCGGTTATCTCCTTGAGCCGTATGCAGACCAGCCTTCAATAAATGGGACAATAAACTGGGATCCCGCAACATTTACCCAGATGATAGAAGACCTTGATCGCCTTGGGTTCCAGGTAGATGTCCATGCCATCGGTGATGGTGCAGTCAGGATGACCCTTGATGCATATGAGAATGCCAGGGAAAAGAATGGAGTTCGGGATTCACGTCATAAATTATCTCATATCCAGCTCATTGATCCCTCCGATATCCCCCGAATCCAGTCAGAAGGCATCATTGCAGCCCTGCAGCCGAACTGGTTCTATTATGATAAAAACTTTCAGAATGTCTCCCTTCCATACCTGGGGGATGAGAGAGCCAACCGGATGTATACCCTGAAATCAATCCTGAATAGCGGAGGAATCGTTGCATTTGGAACAGATTTCCCGTTGGGGACCGATTACCTGACCTATAATCCGCTGGATGGTATCAGAACCGCGGTGACACGGCTCCCCCTCCCTCCGGATTCATCAGTACACACTCCATACCGACCCGAGGAGCTGATTGACCTGAAGACGGCTCTCGAGTCGGCTACCTATTGGGGAGCCTATACAAATTTTATGGAGAACAATACTGGATCTCTCAAAGAAGGAAAAAAGGCTGATATCATTGTTCTTGATCAGGATCTCTTCACCATACCTCTCGAAGAGATCAATAAGGTACAAGTGGTCGCAACATATCTCGAAGGGAAGGAGGTATATGCCAGCCCTTCCTTTTCTCCTTCCTGATCAGATGATGATTATGATTCACAAGGCTTGAAATTACCAATACGGACAATATTGAACGTACCATCGCTCCCTGTGACCAACTGATAATACATATTTTTTATTGGAACCATTGCCTTATGCAGCCAACACGTAAGATAGGTAGAGAATTCGTTCATAATCATTGATCCCCTGAGGAATCCTTCTGCTTGCGCACCGTCTCAAGAGCCTGATTAAAGGTCCGAATCAGCGTATCAGGAACGTCTTTACTAAAAATGAAATAAAAGTCATTCTCACCCATAGTGTGCACGATCTCGTACTCGTCAGGATTAATTCCAACCTGCTCCATCTCGTATCGCCCGGTAATATCACCGGTAGCCCAGAGATCGATCTGCCCCTCTTCCAGCATCCTGATCAGATCGTCAGGGACCATTCCGGTAACTATTTGCGAGGCATTCACCCCGATGTTGGTAAGAAGAGTGTTTTCAATAGTTCCATTAACGGCTCCTATCCGGTACTGATTCAGGTCAGCCGGAGATGATATGGTGATATTTCTCAATACCGGGGCAAAGATGACAAAACTGCCCTTGGTAAAAGGTCCGGCCCATTGGTAGAGAGCTTCTCGATCCGGTGAGCGAACGATGGAGAAGAGAACTGTACTGGTGTTGCCCTGTGCCTGGCTGAACCCTTCTGATAAGGGAACAAAACGGATATCTGCCCTGGTTCGGTTCACTTCTAGAATGCGAAAGACTGATTCAAGGATTTCAACAGAGATACCAGTAGCTACCCCTCCTTCATGATAATTGAAGGGTGCCCAATCCTCGGTCAGGTACTGGAGATGAGAGAGGCCGATTGAGGGGATATACGTTCCGAGAATTCTCTCATAGGCACTGATCCCGCGATCTTCTTTCTCCTGCTTCAGGGCATCCAGGGCCTTCTGAAATGACTGGACGGTGGAGTCGTTAGTGTCTCTGCTAAAAGCATAGTAGATTTCCACCTCTTCCAGGGGATATACCACTTTGAAGATATACGAGTTGCCGGTCACCTGTTCAGCATAGAACCTGCCGGTGATCTCAGGATAAGCCCAGAGATCAATCTGTTTGTTGGTCAACTGTGTGATCAGTTCAGACACATTCGTCTCGGTCACCAGCTGACCATTATCAACCCCGGCATCCAGAAGCAGCTGAATGGATGCGTCTCCGGCAATCACCCCAATTCGAAGCCCTTTGAGATCATTATGGTTCATTATCGAGAGATTCGTGTCCCGGGAACCAAAGAGAACGTACCGTTCTACTGATATCGGACCAACCCACTTAAAGGAGGACTCCCGTTCAGGAATACGGGCTGTAGAAAAAATGACCGTCTTGTTTCCGCCAAGAGCAGAATGGTAGCCTTCTTCCCAGGGGCCAACATGCACCTTTTCACGGGAAAAACCCACTCCTGCCTTCGTGCTTATATCCTCAAGAATATCTATAGACAGACCTTTCAAAGTCCCATTATCAACATAATTATAAGGCGGCAGCTGTTCGGTATAGAAAGTGAGATCATCCGGGGGAGATACAACAGACAGGGATTCAGGTGATTGATCTGCCAGGCATCCTACAGACATAACCAGAACGGTGGCCAGCGTTACAAAAAGAATCCGACGTACGAACAAAATGAAATCGTTCATTATCTTGATAATATGTGCTGAGGTATAAAAAAAGTGCTGATATCCTCCTGCGAACCACTCTATTTCGCAGGAGTAACCGAGATGTCTGATACTCTGAACCCGGTCTGTGCATAGGTGAGGAAGCCAACTTTTCCTGAGGTGAATGTATTATCAATCCCATGAACCATGGGTTCTTTGTCAAAGGTTACATCCAGGGTGTTTCCAACGGCACTAAATTCAACATGAAATTCCCGGCCAGGCTCATACGCCCGATTGGTCTCATCAATAACCGTCCTCTTTCCGTCTTCAAACTTTTCCAGTCTGGTGAATGGCCCTTTATTCGCAGGATCAACGAGTGAAATAAACCGGTAGTAGTTATCCTTGTCCTGATACCTGACTATTGCTCCCATCCCATCATTATCATCAGCCTTCATCGTACATGAGAGCACATAGTCCCCATCATCAGGAGAACCACTTACAATATGCGTCCCCTGGAAGAAGTCATACTCATTATCCGTTCTGAAGGTATTACTGCCATGCGTAATGATGCCGTCTTTGATTACCCATGCAGAAGGTTCTGAAGGATTGGGATCTTCAACAATGACCCATGCAGGATCTCCCTCCGAACCTGACGTGGAAGCGGTAATTCCGGCATCTTTCCAGTTTACTCCGGCAAACCCTGATAATCCCGAAGCTTCATTAAAAGACCAGGTAGCAGGATCAGAATCTTTCACAACATAGGTTCCTGCAGGGAGATCAATATTGGGCCTGGTCACCCAGTGAGCGTCTTTATTGAGGGTAATTCCAGGATATCCTTGGACCTCCCACGGCCCGTACACAGTTCCATCTGTCCCGGTAAGGCCTATGGTCCCCACATGATCCATATCTTTTCCATCATTCCCGTGGTACGTCTCAACTGAGGTCAGAAGGACCGGACTTTGGATCGTGAAGGTGGTATCTGCCTGGGGAGGACCGTTCTGTACTGTATCCATATTCCAGTTCGTCCAGGAATAGGACATACCCGGCGCCGGACCATCACTGATGCATGGTGTTCCAAAGACACCAACAGTGACGAGTATCATGGTCATCAACCACACAACCTTACAGGACATAGGTGTATTTCTCATTCAACTCGTTCAAATAGGTATCGGTGTGTATATGCTACGACAACCGACACAGTCATGAGTTCTCATCATATCTCTTCAGGGTCACCATAGTATAGTTTTTCTGGTTCAAACAGTATGATATATATGCTCATTGAGAGATTGGGGGAGTCATCATCCCCCTGGTGAGTAAATCCATGATATTCCAGAATTACCCTTTCTTTTATATCTTTTTTATTTCTGCCTTTGTTACCGGATTTACTGCGTACTATGCCTGGAACCGGAGATCTGTCCGCAGCGCAAAGACCTTTGCTATACTCATGGGTCTGACGACCTGGTGGACCTTCTTCTATGCATGTGAACTGGTATCTGCAGAGCCTCAAATCCAGTTTTTTTTTCTGAATCTTGAGTACCTGGCGATTCCCTGGATTCCCGGGTTTTTAATCTGGTTTTCACTCGAGTTCGGGGGGTATGAGAAGTATTGCACCAGAGAAGGCCTTCTGGTGATATTCAGTATTCCTGTGATGATCTTCATTAGTTTTTTCACAAACACTATCTTCCATCTTCTGCATGAAAATTTTACGTATATAACATTTGAGACTCTGATAGTGCCATCATTTACTCCGGGAATTATGTACCGTGTTGAGAATATTGAGATCATTGCATCTCAGATATTCTGTTTCCTCATCATTCTCAAAGTCTTTCTCAGTTCCCCCCGGTTGTTTAAACCACAACTGGCCGTGCTCATCGGCTGCATGATCCTGGGATTTATATGCATGATATTATTTTTTCTCACGCCAAAACCATACCCGAATTTTGACGTTCAGCCAATTTTTCTTGCAATTATTAATATTTTTGTCCTTACCGCTATCTTCAGGTTCCATTTTTTTGATCTGATTCATATCCCATATCACTCAATTTTTGAAAATCTCGAAGAAGGAATCATTGTACTGGATGCTCATAACCGGATCATCCAGATGAACCGGAAGGCGTCAGTTCTCCTTGAATTGGAACCAGATCGGATTCTGGGAGAGGAGTTACATTCTACCAACTCGATCCTGACCCCTTTTTATGATACCCTGACTAGTAACGCATATGTCAGCATCAGGGTAAGCGATAATATGAAAGATAGGGATGTATCATTACTCATCGATATGTATCCGGTTTTTGACTCTTCCTCACATTTGCAGACCAGGATGATGATATTACGTGATATTTCTGAGATTACGAGGACATCACAGGCATTAAGCAAAGCAGGGGAAAAACTCAGCCTGCTCAATTCGATCACAAGACATGACATCCTCAATCAGGTGACGATCATATCAGGGTATGGTGCCATGATGACCGATTGTCTCCACAATGATGCCCAGTGCCAGAAACAACTTCAGCAGATAAATAACGCTTCAGATTCAGTGAGAAATCTCATTATGTTTACTGCGACATACCAGGATCTCGGAGTTGAAAACCCGATCTGGCTCTCTGTCTCTGACGTTGCGATCAGAGCATGGAATACCCTCCATCCTCCTGATAGTGTCTCTATCCGGATTGATACAGACCTGATGGTATTTGCGGACATGTTGCTTGAAAAGGTTTTTTTTAACCTTATGGATAATTCAATGAGACATGGTACCTCGGTATCACGGATTCATATAACATCCTTTGAGGGAGAGGACGGGTATCTCCTGGTATACGAGGATAACGGAGGTGGCATTGAACCAGAATTTAAAGAGAGGATTTTTTCCCAGGGATTTGGTAAAAATACCGGGTACGGTCTCTTTCTAGTGCGGGAGATTCTCTCAATCACTTCGATAACGATTCAGGAGACTGGAGAATATGGATCAGGAGTTCGGTTTGAGATGAGAATCCCCCCTCATGGAGTAAAGAACACCAAAGAATAAGACCTTGGACAAAGTTATCCCACGTCCCACTGCTCAATATTCCTCGATTCAGGATCAAAGACGATCCCGATCTCGTACAGCTGGCGGGGGTCAGAACGATATTTTTCTGTATAGCCTCTTTCCCTGATCTGAGAAAGCGGACTGGTATTATTCCTTTGATCGGCTCCGTTCACTTTAAATTCAAAGATCCAAATACCAGTCCGGGTCAGAACAGTCAGGTCAATACGTCCTTTGTTGGTGGTATCTTCAGGGATGATTTCATACCCAAGACTGGCAAAGTAGGCATATACTACACTTGCATAGTATCCTTCGAATCCTGATACCTGGTTTTTTGGTTGTGATCTAGCTGAAAGCGGGTATCACGAATGCACCAATAGTATAACTTAATGCGTTGATAGTACAATATACTTGTACCTCAATATAATTATGTGT
>DATMXW010000090.1:0-9262 GCA_035561295.1 Methanospirillum sp.
CAGTACATGATCTCATTCCAATTCTCTACCCTCCATATGTTACTCCATTTTATGCATGGCAAACGAAGGTATTTTTACCCAACGCCTTAAAAAAAGCATCAATAATTTTTTCAGTCTCTCATTCTACAAAGAATGATATCATCAGGAAGTACAAAATTGATCCTGAAAAAATATGGGTATCCCCAAACGGGGTATCAGATCATTTTCGTCCGGCGTCCCCCACAGAAATACAATCATTCTGCAAGAAGCAGAACCTGAACAATCCATTTATTCTTTTTGTCGGGGCGATTGAACCCAAAAAAAATATCCCTACAATAATTAAAGCTTTTTACATAGTCAGAAGGGACAATCCAGGACTTGAACTGGTTATTGCCGGAAAAAAATCCTGGAAATATAAAGGGGTCTTTGAATTAGTACACTCTTTGAAGCTGGATGAATCAGTCCGATTTTTGGACTTCGTCCCCTATCAAGATCTTCCCATACTCTATAGTGCAGCCAGCGTCTTTGTGTTTCCATCCAATTATGAAGGGTTTGGTCTTCCCCCTTTAGAGGCGATGAAATGTGGAACACCGGTGATAGTCTCCAATCGCTCTTCCCTGCCTGAAATAGTAGGTCCACTGGGCCACATGATAGAACCGGATGATTATAAGGACTTATCAATAAAAATTAAAAAATTCCTTGATGATGATTGCATGCGATCAGAACACATATCGTACAACCTGGAACGGGCATCAGAATTTACCTGGGCAAGATGTGCAGAAGAAACCAAAAAAGGGTATGATAAAGCACTAAATATGTGATAATTGACGTGGAGCAATTGTATTAATTTAGAAAACCATATAGTACTAAGAATATCTGTGAATAACCATGGAAGATTGGAGTAAAACAAAAATCCTTGTCACTGGCGGAGCAGGCTTTCTTGGTCAGAATGTTGTTGAAGAACTGATTAAAAAAGGTGCAAATAGAGCCAATATTACAATCCCGCGCAGTAAAACTGATGACCTTCGAATTCGGGAGAGTTGCGACAAAGTAGTCAATGGTGTAGATATGATCATACACCTGGCAGCAAAAGTTGGTGGCATCGGATACAATCGTGACCATCCAGCTGAGCTGTTTTATGATAACGCAATAATGGGCATCCAACTCATGGAGTCTGCCCGGATTCAGGGGGTCAAGAAATTTGTTACAGTGGGAACAGTGTGTGCATATCCTAAATTTACCCAGGTTCCATTCAGAGAGGAAGAGTTATGGAATGGATATCCTGAAGAGACCAACGCACCGTATGGGCTGGCTAAGAAGATGCTCCTCGTTCAGGCTCAGGCATACCGTACCCAGTACGGATTTAACGCGATTTACCTCCTCCCTGTTAACCTCTATGGTCCAGGAGATAACTTTAACCCTGATAGTTCTCACGTCATACCTGCGTTGATTAAGAAATTCGTAGAAGCCAAGACCCACAAATTACCAACCGTAGAAATATGGGGTACAGGTTCAGCATCACGAGAGTTTTTGTACGTAGAGGATGCAGCACGATGTATAGCCCTAGCAGCAGAGAGATATGATGGGATCGAACCGGTAAATATCGGAGTCGGAGAAGAGATATCCATCAAGAAACTCGTAGAGATCATTAATGCCATTGTTGGCTATGAGGGAGATATCATCTGGGATAGCACAAAACCTGATGGTCAACCACGAAGATGCCTCGATACCCACCGTGCTAAAGAATTGTTTGGTTTTCAGGCCCAGACCAATTTTGAAGAGGGTCTTCGGAAGACTATTGACTGGTATTCAAAAACCATTCAATAACTCCCTTAGTACTTAAGGACTGTTAATACTCACGCCTATGTATGAAAAAACCATAACCATTTTGATAATCACTCTATTATTATAAGATCTTATGTCTAGTAAAACTGCATTCATAACAGGCATTACCGGTCAGGATGGCTCCTATCTTGCTGAATTACTCCTTTCAAAGGGATATGAGGTTCACGGGCTGGTCAGACGAGCTTCTACATTCAATACCCACCGGATTGATCACATCTACATGGATGCTCATGACCCGGATGCCAAAATTTTTTTCCATTATGGCGATCTTTCAGATTCCGAAATGATCTCCCATGTCTTATATAATATTAAACCAGAAGAAATCTATCATCTCGGAGCACAGAGTCATGTCAGAGTGAGTTTTGACACCCCCGAATATACCGGAAATGTAACGGCACTGGGGACTACCCGAATACTTGAGGCAATACGAAGAAGCAATCCAAAGATCAAATTTTACCAGGCTTCCTCAAGTGAGATGTTTGGACATACAGATCCTCCACAGAATGAAGAATCCTGTTTCTGGCCTCGAAGCCCGTACGCTTGTGCAAAACTCTACGCATACTGGATGGCCAGAAACTACCGGGACGGGTATAATATGTTTGCCTCAAACGGCATTCTGTTCAACCATGAATCTCCCCGAAGAGGCGAGATTTTTGTTACCAGGAAGATTACCAGGGGGATAGCTGCTATCCTTGCCGGAAAAGAAAAAAACCTTTACTTAGGAAACCTTGATGCTAAACGAGACTGGGGATTTACCCCTGAATATGTAGAGTGCATGTGGAGTATCCTGCAGCAGGAAAAACCAGATGACTATGTCATTGGGACGGGAGAAACTCATACAGTCAAGGAGTTTGTCGATGCAGCCTTCTCATATGCAGGGCTTGAAGTCGATAAGCATGTGAAAATTGATCAAAAATATTTTAGACCGACTGAAGTTGAGGCGCTCCTTGCTGATCCCTCTCGCGCTGAGAAGAAGCTGGGATGGAAGGCAAAGATCAAATTCCCAGAGCTGGTCAAAATAATGGTGGATGCGGATCTGAAGGCTGCCGGATTAGAACCAATCGGTGAAGGATATGCAATCATCGAGAAAAGGTTCCCTAACCGATGGTGGATGAAAGATTGAAGACTTCATTCCCGTCCTATTCATTCAATTTTAAACTAAATATTCGGTGACCCGTGTTTTGGCAGGATAAAAGGGTTCTGATTACCGGGATCAATGGATTTCTGGGGAGGAATCTAGCGGAAGGCCTTACCAGGCAGGGTGCACAGATCTACGGATTTGGAAGAAGTACCTCAAAGCAGGGAGACAGGGACCATTCAGATAACTCAACGCAATTTTTTTTAGGAAATATTGATGTAGAAGAGTCGGTACGCAATGGTATCTCTTCATCTGAACCTGATATAATTTTTCATCTTGCTGCACAGTCCTCGGTGGCCGATTCTTTTCAGGATCCTTCAAAAACATGCCTGACAAATTGCCTGGGAACAAGTAACCTTCTTGAAGCCGTCTGTAGATTAAAGGATGACCCGGTTATTGTCTTTGCCGGTTCATCAGACGAATACGGGCTTGTATTCAGTACAAAAGATCAGTATAACCAGTATGTACAAGAACATGGAGAGCCAGATTATCCCCCTTCAAATATCCCAGAAATACCAATTTCAGAGAATAATCCACTCAGGCCATTATCCCCATACGCTGTAAGTAAAGTCTATGGTGATCTCCTTATGAAAAATTACCATCAGACTCATGGTGTTAAAACCGTGGTTTGCCGGTCATTTAATGTCGAAGGAGCAGGAAGAGGGGACCAATATGTTACATCGGTCATCGCAAAGCAGGTGGCTGGACTACAATCAGGCCATATCAATAAAGTTATCATAGGCAATATTAACCCGATTCGTGATTTTTCCCATGTTCAGGACATCGTCAGTGGATATCAGATACTGGCAGAGAGAGGCCGAACAGGGAATGCCTATAATCTTGGCTCAATGAGAGGAGTGTCAATTGCAACCTATCTCCTTACCTGTCTCGAAATAGCTGGTCATCAGATAGATAAAATCGAGACACAACATGGTGATATCACCCTATCTATGCCCCTCAGCGAGGTAAGTTCATCAATATTCGGCACCCCGTTGCCCATGAGCAATCTGGATAAGAGCATAATAGAGGGAAATATTTCATTCTCACAATCAAACAGGGGTATTATCGTATATTCCAGAGATACACAGATAGAGATCCACTTTGATCCAAATAAATTCAGACCTGTAGATATTCCAATACTTATCGCAGATGCAAGAAAAGTATCAAAAATTGGATATCAACCAGTCTGCTCACTCCGCAATATCATTCAGGATCAACTCACCTATTATCGTCAGGCTCCTCCTCATGCTCCTTTATCCACCACTGATACGTCGCCTTAAGTCCTTCCTCTAGTGTATAGAGTGGATGAAACCCCATTTCGGATCGTATACGCGATATATCAGCGCAGGAGTGACGAACCTCTCCCTCACGTGCTTCTCGGTATACGATAAGTACCTCTTTTCCAGCGATCTGAATAATGTCCCTGGCAAGCGTATTGATCGATGATGATACTCCGGTCCCGACATTAAAAATCCCGTGTATACCCTTATCCATTGAACGGATGAGTGCCTGCACAACATCCTGAACATACACAAAGTCCCGGGTCTGCTCTCCATCACCAAAGATAGTACACGGATCCCCGTGAGCTACTGCATCCAGAAATTTGGTTATAACCCCGGAGTATGAAGAAGAGGGATCCTGGTTCGGACCATAGACATTAAAAAAGCGAAGACATACAGCCTCCAGACCATATAATTGTGAATAAACAGACGAATATATCTCTGATACATACTTTCCAACAGCATACGGAGAGAGAGGATCAACGGGAAATGACTCATTATGAGGAGGTGCTGAACTTCCATAGAGAGCGGCGGAAGATGCAAGGACAACTTTTGGAACCCTTCCAACATGGGCTGCCTCCAGAATATTGAAAACACCATCAACATTGATCTGATGATTCAACCGGGGATCATCTATCGAACGCTGGACAGAAACGAGGGCTGCAAGGTGGAAGATGCCATCAACACCTGTACAGAGTGATACAATCCGTGATTCATTCAGGATAGTATCCTGGATAAATTCAACCCCACCGGTCTGGAGAAGATCATGAATATTGCTTAATCTTCCGGATTCAAGAGAGTCGAGGATAATACAATGATCCCCACCAGCAACCAGAGTTCGACAGAGATGGGACCCGATAAATCCTGCACCACCTGTAACCAGGTATCGTTTATTCATCTAAAATTCTCTTCTTTATCTTGTACCAGAATAATCGACCAATGGATTATTTTCTCTGGGAATCATCAATTCTTATCTCCTCTTCCAATACCCTTGTAGATAAATCCTGCACCGATAAACCGATCCGGATCTATCACATTTCTTCCATCAACAATCACGGGCTTATTAGATACAATCGGCATGATATGAGCTGGTTCAATCGAATAGTATTCCTGATGATTCGTAAAAATTATAATCGCATCAGAGCCGGTAACAGTCTCTTGAAGATCACTGGATATCGTTACACCTGGATACTTGTGGACCCAGGGATCATGTATTCTCACCTCAGCACCCTCTCGAAGACACAGATTGTAGAATGATTCGGCAGGGGTATTTCTCGCATCATCGGTATTCGCCATGAACGACCAGCCAAGAAGTGCAATCTTTGCACCCATAACCTCTTTACCAGCACAGACTAGACCCTGGGAGAGGAGCCAAAACATATGACTGGGCATAAAATCATTAATACGTCGTGCGAGGACATACAGCGATTCCATTCCCACTGGGTAATCAAGGGATTCAACACCTGCTATTGTTATCCCTCGTTCTAAGTGGTACGTATCCTTGGTCAGACAATGCCCTCCAACACCAGCTCCCGGCCAGAGGATTGAGCGAGTAATACCTTCACCCTTAAGCGAGGCGATCCCGGCGCGTACATCATAAAAGTTAATCCCCATTGCTTCACAATAGAGTGCTAGCTGGTTTGCTGCTGCGATCTGAAGATCACGAAAGGTATTCTCAGCAGTCTTGGTTACTTCGGCTGCGGTTGCAGACATTGGAATAACTTTTCCGGTTGTCAGAACAGATTCATACAACTCAATCGCACGATCAGTACTCCATTGATCTATCCCACCAATAATGCGGTCATGCTCTTGAATATTCTTTATAAGACGTCCAACCATTACCCGTTCGGGAGCATGGGCAAGAAAAAAGTCTTTGCCCGCTTCAAGTCCCGACTCTTCCTCTAGCAATTTTCTGGCGAATCCTTCAGTCGTTCCTGGGGTAACCGTAGATTCGATCACCACCAAAGAGCCGGGGGTGAGATTTCTCCCGACAACGCGGATACCCTCCTCCAAAGCAGAAAAATCAGGGATTAAATCTTCTGGATCGGTGAAGGGCGTCTGGATGGCAATGGTCACTGCATCACATACGGAAACCTGGGAGAAATCACCAGTACATGAAAAAATGCCTGAAGAAACTACCTTTTTAAGCATTTCGGCAAGATCTGGTTCTTCACCCTGCAACGGAAGAATACCATTATTGAGCAACTCAATCTTATGTCCAGAACTTGATGAGACACGTTGAAACCCGATGACCTGTGAGAACCTTTCTGAGTGAGCAAACAATACTGCCGAAGGGATTCCAACATATCCCATACCTACAACCCCAATGGTCTGGATCGGTTTCCATCCCGGATGGTCATCCACCATAGTATGCACTCCCCATCTTCTGTTGAATATCCTCACACATTATCAGATTTTTCAACCCTTGCTCAGGAGTGACTGGGAATTGATTTCCGGTTTTAACGCATTGAAGAAATGTTAATAACTCAGTCCTTAGTGGTTCTTTTTTTGCCACCTGAACCTTTTCAACGATGTTTTCCTGAATATACCGTTCATTTTCCACCATATACCGATCCGGCTTGCGGTGGACAAAGATCTCCTGAGTCATAAAATCACCTTCAATGGTCATATCCTCCTGCTCAATATGGACCATCCTAATCTTTTTTGAGGATTTTCTACTTGCTGAAAGGTACACCGGAGTATGTCCATACCGGGCAATAACTGCTGCCACATCAGGTGTTCCATGGGCACAGAAATCTGGTTTGGTCGAGAAGAGACAGTTTATCACAATATCAATATCATGAATCATCAGATCCTCGACCACAGAACCCTGTGTGATTCGGGATGAGGTTGGATTATGCCGCTTGAACTCGACATACAAAGGATCAGCGATCATCTTCTGTATCTCCCGAATAATTGGATTGAATCGCTCAATATGCCCAATTCCCACAGTAATTCCTTCAGGTATCAGTGAGATCAGGTGGGATGCCTGCTCAACTGTCTGGCAAATTGGTTTTTCAATTAGGATATGAATTCCCTTTCTCATGATTTCCTGAGAAGTCTGAAGGTGAAGTGGTGTCGGGACACAAACACTCGCTGATTCAATCTTTGTTAATAATTCTTCAAGACTTTTCACCGCCGTAGCACCGTGCTCCTTTGCAATCATCTCTGCAGCTGGAAAATTTTGATCATATATATAGATATCACCAACGTTTTTTAGTTCAGAGTAAACACGGACATGATTTCTCCCCATCTGTCCGGTTCCAACGACCCCCACATCCATATTATTCAACCATATGTATTGCGTTAATGATTATATTCCGTTCGTTTTGAGTAAGATCAGGATACACCGGGAGACTGAGAATCTCTCGTGAGAGCTCCTGTGAGACAGGACAGAGAGAACCTGATATTTTATTTTTAAACACTGGTTGTTCATGTATCGGGATGGGATAGTGCACAGCGGTTCCAACACCCCGGCTGTTGAGGGTGTGTGCAAATTCATCCCTATTAGTACCACTATCCTCACTGACTCTGATCGCATATTGGTGATATACATGAGTGCAATGCTCCCGAATACCGGGGATAATGATCCCTTTTTTATGAATATTGTCAAAGTAAAACGAGCCATTAGCCCGTCTTTTATAATTCATACCATCAAGTTTCCTGAGTTGAATACGCCCAATTGAAGCACTGATATCGGTGAGTCGGTAATTGTAGCCTACCTGGGTGTGAAGGTATTTCTCCTCCTGACCATGGTTGATGAGGAGACGGACTTTTTTTGCAATTCCATTATCGTTGCAGGTGACAAAACCACCCTCTCCAGTGGTCATATTTTTGGTTGGATAAAACGAAAAGCACCCAACGGATCCAAATGAACCAACCTTTTTTCCATGATATTCAGCTCCATGAGCCTGCGCACAGTCTTCAATAAAAAGCAACCGATGATCCTCACAAATATCTTGGATTGCCCTGATTTCACAGGGTTGCCCAAAGAGATGTACTCCAAGAACTGCTTTGGTATGGGAGGTTATGTTTTCTACTACAGATTCAGGATCAATGCAGTAAGTCAGGGGATCCACATCCGCAACGACCGGTGAAGCTCCACACATCATTACTGATGTTGCGGTTGCGATGAATGTAAAAGAAGGCACTATTACTTCATCACCAGGACCGATACCAAGTGCCAGCATCGCAGCATGTAGAGCAGTTGTTCCATTGCTTGTTGCTATCCCATGAGAAACCCCAATATAATTCGAGAATTCCTGTTCAAACAGAGCAACCTGATTCCCACTTGCCAGATTACCGGAGATGATTACCTCATATGCTGCATGTGCTTCTTCGATCCCTACGGACGGCCGTGCGATTGGAATCATATCTGGTAAGCACCCCTTGGAAGATCTTTGAACCGGGCTGGCGAGCCAATAGCAAGCATATCGGCAGGCACATCTTTTGTTACCACTGACCCGGCAGCGACAAGAGAACCCTGCCCGATAGAGACACCAGGCAGTATAGTGACATTTGCCCCTACTGATGCATAGTCCTCGATCACCGGACCTGCCAAATCGTCTCCACCATGAGGGGGATATTTATCATTAGTCAGAACCGTATTCGGGCCGATAAACACATGAGAGCCAATAATTGTGTGAGTAGGAACGTACACCAGACTCTGAAGGTTGACATAATTACCCAGGGTCGAGTGTCCTTCTATGATCACATTGGTTCCCAGTGAAACGTGAGAGCCAATAGTTGTACGCTCACGAATGAAAATATTATGGCCACAGGAGAAAAAGTCACCTATAGTAACATCGGCATATATTGTAGCACCGGGACGGATTATTGCATTCATTCCAATCACACAACCCTCATAATCCTGACTATCCAAATGGTCCCGGGATGGAAAACCAAGAATGTTTGGTTCAAAAATTCTGGAATTTTCCCCGATCATATTGTGGCCATATTGTGGCATTTTCTTAAGTCCTAAAATTACCATAGCATAGGATTGCTTTACTGATGAATATTC
>DATMXW010000091.1:0-2858 GCA_035561295.1 Methanospirillum sp.
GAGACAGACTCAAATGCATCGATACAAGGAGGGTAATTTCAAATGAAACTCCACATTGTGTATGTTCGAGTAGAAATTGCCCTCTTGCGAAAACATCGAAACATTTATGTAACAGCCTCAAAATATAGAAAAATATCGAAGTGTTAGAGATAAAATGAATAAAAACATAAAAACATGTTTTTTTTCAATCTCAAACCAAGTTGCAACTCCTTAAAGGTACAAGGATGATATTAACTATGCGTTTCCATTACTGGACACCTCCCGAAATAAAAGATGGAGAACCTACAAGGTACCAATGGTTGGTAAGGCATACCGATAAATTCTCTCTTGGATCTAAAACTGATATCGGAGCATTCACCTATATTAATGCAGAGAATGGAGTGATAATTGAGGACTTCGTTCAGATCGGATCACATTGTTCAATATATTCTGTTTCAACTATTGATAATAAACACGGCAAAGTTCTTTTAAAGAAGGGTTGCCGTATTGGTTCACATTCAATCATCATGCCGGGAGTAACCATAGGAGAAGATTCAATCATCGGTGCCTTCAGTTATGTGAATGCCAATGTCCCAGACAGTGTCCTTGCATACGGCGTGCCTGCAAAAGTTATCCGGGCATTGACCGATGATGAGATCATTAACCTGCAAAACCAGGAGCAATCTGGATGATATGGAACATACCTCTCTTTAAAATGTACTGGGATCAAGACGATATCGATACCGTCAACACAGCAATACGTTCAGGCATGAACTGGGCCGTTGGAGCAAATGTGACACAATTCGAAAATGATCTCGCAGGGTATATCGGAACAAAACATTGCCTGACATTCAACTCCGGGACATCGGCGCTCCATGCAGGGCTTATTGCACATGGTATTGGGAGTAGAGATGAGGTGATAGTACCCTCCTTCACATTTATTGCGACCGCAAATGCGCCGAAGTTTGTCGGGGCAAAACCGATTTTTGCTGATATCGAAGAGACGACCCTTGGACTGAGCCCGGAAAGCGTGAATGAGAAAATCAGCCAGAAAACCAAAGCTATCATTTCAGTCCACTATGGTGGCTGTCCCTGCCAGATCAGGGAGTTGCGGGAAATTGCAGATGATCATAATCTTGTTCTCATCGAGGACGCGGCTGAATCTTTTGGCGCTTCGATCGATGGTAAAATGGTCGGTTCTTATAGCGATTCCGCAATGCTCAGTTTCTGCCAGAATAAGGTGATTACCACAGGGGAGGGAGGAGCTTTAGTTACAGACTCAAGAGATCTCTATGAGAAGATAAAACTGGTGCGTTCGCACGGCAGATTGGAGACTGCGGACTACTTTACATCCGCAGAAAACATGGATTATATCACACTGGGATACAATTTCCGGCTCTCGAATATTTCTGCTGCCCTAGGGCTAGCGCAATTACGAAAGGTTGAAGCAATAATCAAGATGAGGAGATGCATTGCCGATATGTATATGTCTTTGCTCCAAGCGAATGTACCCGTCATATCATTCATGAAGGCACCGATGGGATACAAAGATGTACATCAGTTATTCTCAGTCCGTGTTCCTGATAGGGATGGTTTGATGCAATTTCTAACTGAACAGAGGATCATGACCAAGATTTATTTTTCACCAGTGCATCTTACCCACTACTATCGTCATGAACTTGGATACCAAGTATCACTCCCTGTCACTGAAGCAGTTGCAAAGGATATAATCAGCCTGCCAATGTACCCTGGTATATCGGTTGAAGATGTTGAAAAAGTTGTTCAGGCGATTTCAAAATATTATGGAAGAACTTGAATGAATACAGCAAACTTCTATCGAGGGAAGAGGATTTTGGTCACTGGTGGTATAGGCTCTATTGGAAGTCATTTGGTCAGGGAAATTCTCACATATGAACCTGAATATATTAGGATATTAGATAATAACGAAAGTAGTCTTTTTGATTTTGAACAGGAACTAAACTCCAAAAAAATACGTCCACTTATTGGAGACATACGGGATAAAGAAAGACTTGAGATGGCAATGGAAAATGTGGAGATGGTCTTCCATGCGGCCGCTCTCAAACATGTTCCCCTCTGTGAGTTTAATCCCTTTGATGCGGTGAAGACGAATGTTATTGGAACACAGAATGTACTTGAAGGTGCGTACGCTCAGGGTGTACAAAAAGTAATCACAATAAGTACCGATAAGGCGGTGAATCCTTCTAATGTCATGGGTGCAACGAAATTACTCGCAGAACGTCTTACTATCTCTGCAAACAGTTATCGTGGGAAAAAGAGAACTATTTTTTCGTGTGTACGTTTCGGAAATGTCCTCAACTCCCGGGGATCTGTTGTGCCATTATTCGCTAAACAGATTCAAAAGGGTGGTCCGATTACTGTTACGCATCCAGATATGAGACGTTTTTTTATGGATATTCCTTCAGCGACTCACCTAATTCTTAATGCAGGAGTGCTTTCTTGTGGAAATGAAATATTTATCCTGAAGATGCCTGCAATCCGTATTATGGATCTTGCGGAGGTGATGAGGGAGAAGTACGCTCCACATTATGGATTTAAACAAGAGGATATTTTAATTAAAGTTGTTGGTGTGAGATGTGGGGAGAAGGTTGATGAAGTACTTATGACGCGAGAAGAAACTGCTTGTGCATATGAAAATAACGAAATGTATCTTGTGATACCTCAGGAGATACCATATGTGGATTATTCACCTGTGGTGGCAGTTCCACAGGGATTTCTGCCTACTACAGTGGATTCGTTCTCTTCGGAAAATGCAAAATTAGTAACAAAAGATAAGATTCGTTCTCTTTTATGTGGTCTTGAGGTTAAATGAAGAAAAATTCATATGTTATCGGTTAAGG
>DATMXW010000092.1:0-23141 GCA_035561295.1 Methanospirillum sp.
TGATTATCCACTTGATTTAGAATGGGATTCATTTTTTGAATCACATTCTTTCCAGAATCTTTCAATTGAATTAGGTCCTATTTGCATCCAATCAATTGAAATCATCCGAGATAAAAAATATTCTCTTGAAACCTATAGTCCCGGAATTGCATAACGAGTTGTTAATTAAATCTCCAAATTGCCAATAGAATAGAAAATGATGCATTTTTGAGACATTATGATTTACTCCATCGTTATGTGTTTCTGCAACACATAACGATGAGGCGGTATTTTCTGATCCCGATAATATTGCCCTCAATTAGAAAATAATCTTTGCTTACCCCTCTGGCATTATAACCTCGTTATGTGTTCCCGGGAATCTAGGTTGAAATAATTTTCTCTTGCAAAAAAACGAGATGATGCAAGCAACAGGCTCAACCCATGAAAAACAGTTAATGTCACCGGGTTTTATTGGATAATGGGCAGAGCAGGCTGTTCTATTTTTAGGATAATATCCTGGGAAAAAAACTAACCGTTAAATTGCTCTCGCAGGCTAAAGTGCGACGTCGATCGCGGATGACAAATTGGCCTGTAAGGCAATTCATCTGCCCACTACCCTTTGATAATTATGACTGAACAGATACAACCTATAGTCCCGGAAATGCATAACGAGCGTTAAATAAAATCTCCAAATTGCCAATATAATTGAAAAAGGAGCAATTATGAGAAATTAAGATAGGCTCCATCGTTATGTGTTACTGCAACACATAACGAGGAAATAAGTTCTTCTGATCTCTATAATATTGCCCCCAATTAGAGAATAATCTTTGGATACCCCTCTGGAATCATAACCTCGTTATGTGTTCCCGGGAATCTAGGATACAAGTAGCCGCTGGTCTTGATCTTCATAAGTCCTTTATCGTGGCGACGATCTTGACCTTAGCCGGTGAGAAATTATTAGAACGCTTTGATAGAACTCAACACGGACTATTTGCTCTTAAACACTGGATATTATCTCATAAGGTTCAAGTTGTTGGTTGTGAGTCTACCAGTGACTACTGGGTCAAGATCTTCGATCTTCTTGACCCATTTGTGCGAGTTATTGTGGGTAATGCCCGTGATATGAAAGCTCTCTCGCATAAAAAGACCGATAAGATCGATTCTGAATTTATTGCTCTACTTGCTCTCAAGGATATGATTCGTCCTTCCCGAATATTTCCCAAAGAACATAGAGAATTTAGAGCCACTGTACGTTTAAGACATCGAATAGTTCAGAAGAGAACGTCAATAAAAAATGAAATTCACCATATTCTGGATTCTGAATTATTTCGCCTATCCGCTGTATTAACTGATATATTTGGTAAATCCGGAAATTTAATTATGAAAGGCATTCTCAACGATATGCCGGTGAATGATATCATGGCTCTTCTTCCGACCTCTGTCAAAAAGAAAGAAGAAGCGTTGCGGGAGGTGATGCAAACCGCTCTTTCAGAAGGTGCTTTAGCTCGTCTAGCATCATGTCTTCGAATAATGAAGACGTTGAATGAAGAAATTGCTGAATTGACCAATATCTCAACAAATTATGCAGTCAATAACTATTCGAGAGAATTTGAGATACTCAGATCCGTTCCGGGAATTGGAGATATTGTTGCTGTCACTCTCCTTGCGGAAATTGGGGATGTCAGAGACTTTTCAACGGCGGATAAATTAGCAAGTTGGCTCGGGATAGTTCCAAGAGTATACCAATCTGCAGATAAATTGCATACAGGTTCAATTACAAAAAGAGGATCAAAAACAGCAAGATGGATCCTCATTCAAGCAGCTCATGCAGCGGTTAGAGCTCGAGATAATGACCTCAAAACGTTCTATCTAGGAAAGAAAGAGGTTATTGGAGCAGGAAAATCTATCGTCGGAGTCGCACGTAAGATGATTACAATTATCTGGCATCTACTTATAAACGACGAGACTTATAAAGATAATCAATATCGGGGGGTTAAACCACCAAAGAAGGTCTATGTAAAGGTTCCAAGGGAAACCTCACTTGAAGAAGTACTGCGATTACTACGAGATGCTGCAGTTGTTCTCAAGGAGCCTGATCCAGAAATATGTTGAACCGGTACTTCAGGATACCCGGTTTTTCATGACAAACGGATCTCCCTCTCCATCCACTTATTACCAGGATCAAAGATCTCATTACCACTGCCAGGATTACTGCAGTTCATAATATTAACATTCTTCAGGTCAGGACGAACTTTGAGATCGGCGGACTCATCGTTGAATATGAACCGGGAGGTTCTGAACGGGCAGGGTATGGAAAGCAAACCCTCCCTGAATTATCAAAACGGCTGACTAATGAATTCGGACGTGGGTATTCCCGAAGCAACCTTGAGAATATGCGTCGTTTCTATATCGATTATCATACAATAGCGAATCAGATTTCCCAGACACTGTCTGGGAACTCGCCCGGTCATGATCCTAAACGAATCCCACATCTGAAGGAAGAAACTGCATCCTTTCCGCTGGGAGGAAGATCGGAGACGGTGCTCCGGACTGATCTTGATGCGATAAATGCAAAGTATTACGGGTTGATTAAGGACGAACACGTTGATATCCTTCCCATGATTCGGTTTAGAGAAAGAATGAGAACTGGAATTTAGGGGAAGGATCGAGGGACTGGTGCTTCAGGCTTGGGAGAAGACTAAAGGATTATGAGATCCCTACCGAATTACCAGAATCCTGAAAAACGATCCCTTTACAGGCTTACTGGTCCATTCTTTTTACAATTTATCTGATAATATGACCGCAAACAAGGCATTTCTCCAGTATACCTCAAAATCAGGAGACATGCACATCGATGTTCAATTAAGGGATGAGACCCTCTGGGTGATGCAAAAGACTATTGCCGAACTCTTCGGAGTGCAAGTCCTTGCAATAACCAAACACCTGAAACATTTCTTTGAATCAGGTGAGTGGGAAGAGAATTCAGTTATTTCCATTTTGGAAACAACTGCCTCTGACAGTAGAAAAAAAGATCCCCGATATTACAACCACAACGCATTCATTGCTGTAGGGTACCGGGTTAAATAGTTTTCAAGCTTCGAAATTTCGAATATAGGCAACGAAAACCATCGAAGAATTGGTGATCAAAGAATTTGTCCTGGAAGAGGAACGACTGAAACAAGGCAGGCGGATCTTGAAAAGGATTATTTCGATGAACTGATCGAGCGAACCTAGGAGATCCGGGCAGTACTCCAGAAACCTGGACCGGGACTATATTTCTGACTATCCGGGAGATAAAGCGAATACAGGGAGATGATGAACCCACACCGGAGCGGTAATTCAATATTATCCGGAAGACCATCCGTTTCCAAGCGACCAAATATGTGGAAAATCAGGGGTCCGGTTGTTGCATGTCCCCCCTGCTTTTAACCGGGATAATGATGAGATCAAAATAATCATTGCATAGCAGGATAAACAACACGTTGAGTCAGGGAATACGAGGAGAAACACAACCCCGGAGTTACATCTGTGCTCCTGACCCGGGATGATTTTACTCTGGTCATGCGGGAAGTACCGGCCGAGATCTGCGAAATCTGTGGCGAAGATTATATTGACGGAGACGGAGTAAAAACATCTCTATCATCTGTCAGAGACGATATAGCATCAGGGAACGGCTCTTGATGTGAGTACATACCATACAGGGTACGAGAATCTCTGTCCTGCTGAATGATAACGGGATTTACGTTCATCCATCCCCAATATCCGGGGTTCATCTCCTTCACTTCTTCTGATTTTTCTCTCCGATACACCGCTGCCTTCTTTCTCGGCCACATCTCCACCATATTCCAAAGTTATCAGACAAACAACCAGTCCCTTTCACCCGGACGATTATGACCATCCCCCTCAGAAAACAGATTCTTCAGGAAGAGAAATCTGCATGGGGTTGGGTTCTCCAAACTTATCGTAAACCACTAATCCGGCAGAATTCACTTGGAAACCCAATATACGAATACCTTATTATCTTCACCCTTCAAATAACCTCTATCAGGATGCTCACTTGCGAACAGGTAGAACCAGTTATCTGAAGCCTTCCGAAAGACCTGCGGGTACGAGTTCTTCAATAGAGTGAAAACCTCAACCATGAAAGCAAGGATGCTGAAAAGCATTTTTCTTTGACTGGGCTGGAGAACTGGAAGATGAAGTGCCTTCACTCTCAACCGTAGAACTTCAACATAAAATCCATTCTTTGCAGGTATGAGGTATCTCCTGGACACCGATATTCTGTGGTGATCCATGATTGTTGCACGGTCAACTGAATGAATAACTCATCAGTTCAATGTACTGAGATCCCCCCCCATTTTCTACCATCCTGTATTAATGTATGGTGTTTGGAGGGTAACCACTGGTTGAGGCAAACCCTCATGACATTATACCGAACAAGGATATCTGAGTTTTCTGATATACAGTGATCACATTCTTTATACTCACCCATCCACTGATCATTTATATCCACACGGGAATAATGATTTTATGAAATTTATTCTATCTGCACTTACTTGTTTTGTCAGTATCCTGTTCATATGTACTATTCCGGCCCTGGCCGAGAGCCCGACTGTTATCGTTGCCGATTACGTCATCTCACCCTCTGTTCTCCAACCCGGGGATATCGGCACAATAACTGCGACGATTCAAAATACTGCAAGTTCCGCAAATATCAAGGAAAATACTGGTCTCCGGTCAGATGGAACATTTGAAAATACCAGGGTGACAGACATCGGGGTCAATATCGAGAGTGTGAATCTGGAATCGAAAGATGTGGAATTAATCTCTGGAAATTTTAAGCGTATCGGGGCCATCGGACCAGGACAGTCTATCCCGATAACCTTCCTGATCCGGGCCCCGCCGCAGGATGGGATCTACTTTCCTGAAATCTGGGTCGATGTCACCGGTGGCCAGAGTGTCCGACAGCCTATCCCGGTCAATGTAAACACGCAGATTGCTCTTTTGAAGAAACCTGCCCTGACTGCCGTCAAGTCCATACCTGATGGAGTCAACCCGGGCGATGATTTGAGTGCAACGGTTATCCTGAAAAACGACGGGCTCTCCCGTGCTGATCAGATAACAGTTACCGTCAACAGCACCAGCCCCTCCATCACTCAAAAAACATCAAGTACGTATAATGTCGGGAGCCTCATCAAAGGAGAGAATACTACCCTGAATATGGTCTTCTCAACCGACAAGAAAGCTCCTATCGGTCTTAACCGGGTCTTATTGACCATCACCTATGGGAACCCTGATGGTACCATAACCACCCAGAACGAGATCCTTGGTATCCTTGTCAAGGGTAAGGCAAAGATTGGAATTTCTTCTGTCTCATTAGAGCCGGTCAGAATCAAAAAGGGGGATCAGGTATCACTGATCATCCGGCTTGAAAATACCGGGACTGATAATGCAAACTCGGTCAAGGCAAGCATCGATATTCCGATGAGTGGGGGCAAAGATGCGTATGTAGGAAAGATAGAACCCAATAATGACGCTCCGGCAGTATTTGCCCTGCAGGCAGGAGAGCCGGGTACGTATCCGTATACCCTCACGGTACGGTATGAAGATGATTATGGTGTCCAAACCCAGAATGAGACGCTCCAGATGACCGTCCTTGATGGCGATTCCGGCGGAATGATTCCGATACTTATCCTGATTCTCATCATAGGCGGTGGTGCTCTATATTGGGTTTTAATTCTCCGAAAAAAGGATAGCAACGATGCTTGAGCAAGAGCAGGTTGCTTTTTACCTTGCTTCCCGGCTCATCTCCCGGGGAAACAAAGGCACCCTTCTCCTGACGGTCATGATCATTGCGATGGTCTTTGTCAACCTGATATTTCTCCCTTCCATCATCGCCGGCGTTGTGGTGCTCTTCAACCAGCAGTCGATCGATTACAGTTACGGGAACCTGGTGATTGAACCCCGAGAGAATCAGCTGGTCATTACCAATGTACAGGAGCTGCAACAGAAGATAAACCGTATTCCGGGGGTTATCGCTTCCTCCCCCCGGTATACCGGCGGGGCAACTGTGGTATACAAAGGGAAATCTACTACCCCGCTCCTGATCGCGATGAATCCGGATGATGAGAAGCAGGTCCTGAAGATACATACTCAGATCATCAGCGGAGATTTTCTGAGCGAAGCAGATACAAACCAGATGGTGATCGGGTACCAGCTTGCCGGCAACAAAGACCAGAAAGTTGATCGGATTCCGACCCTGGGTGGAGTAGAGGTTGGAAAGACCGTCGACGTTACCTTCAACAACGGGGTAACCAGGCAGTACCGTATCAAAGGAATCATCGCTTCCAACTCTTTCAGTGTAGACTCGAATGCGTTCATCACAAAAAAGGAGATGGAATCCGTGCGGGGCACCAGTAACACGGCTAACCAGATACTGGTTAAGACAAAGACCACTGGTGATGAAGATGCCATGCGTCTCACCCTGATGCAGTATGGTGTTCAGGAAAAGATCTGGACCTGGGAGGACAAATCTGCTGACTTTTTAAAGACCATTGTCGGGAGTTTTGGTATCATTAACTTCATCGGAACCATCGTGAGCCTGATCATCGCCATAGTTGTCATCTTTATCGTGATCTTCATTAATACCGTATACCGGAGAAAGCAGATTGGTATCCTGCAGGCGATAGGCATTGACCGATCAATTATTATCAGGTCCTACATCTTTCAGGCTCTCTTTATCTGTATATGTGGAACACTGGCGGGATGTGTCCTGCTCTTTGCCATGCTGCAGTACCTGACGACATCACCGCTTGTCTTCCCTGGCGGACCGGTAGCCCCGGTTCTGGAACCCATGCTTGTGTTCCAGGCGATTGCTAGCCTGTTTATTGTGTCTTTGATTGCCGGGTATGTACCGGCGTGGCTCACCACCCGGGAGGATATCCTTTCGGCAATACGGGGGTAACATGATCGTTGGTCACCATCTTGAAAAGATTTATGGCAAAGAAAGTGTCCAGGTCCGGGCACTCGACGGGGTAGATATCAATATAGGCACAGGGGAGTTCATCGGGATCACCGGCGCAAGCGGGAGTGGAAAATCGACTTTGCTTCACCTGCTCGGGCTCCTTGATCGGCCTACCACCGGGAGTCTTGTTATCGATGGGGTGGATGTCGGATTGCTTGGTGAGCGGGAACGGACACTCTTTCGCTTAAATCGCCTCGGGTACGTTTTTCAGGACTACGCTCTTGTTCCTGAATTGACAGCAAAGGAGAATATTTACCTGCCGTCCAAGGTGCGGGGCATGACCTCCCATGAGTGCACCAGAGTCTGTCAGGATATTCTTGCCCTTGTCGGGCTCAAGGACCGGATCAACTTTCTCCCGGGTGAGATGTCTGGCGGGGAGCAGCAACGCGTTGCCATTGCCCGGGCCCTTGTCAATAATCCTGCCCTTGTCCTGGCCGATGAGCCCTGTGCAAACCTTGACACACGGAACTCCACGATTATCCTTGAACTGATCCAAAAACTCAATAAAGAACTGAACCAGACCGTGGTGATGGTGTCACACGAAGAATGGCACCAGAAATATTTCGACCGGGTCATTGTAATGCAGGACGGAAAGATAGTAAACGCCGGAGATTAGGGTAGGTTCCAAAGATGATCTTGAACAGGTTTCCCGTAAATATATATTGGCACTGTATAAATCTGTATTATTAGGATAGGTATGATCAAAACAGAGCACACCACTCATGGAACTCTTGTCACAGATAACACTGGAACGCCCCTATATTTTGAACAAGGTTTTATTTTCATTGATTCTGGTATCGGTGGAGAAAACATCATGTACACTCTGAAAGAACCAGTGAAGATATCAATAGTATTTGATGATGAGAGTAGAGAATATATTCTTTCAAATGATCTCTTTCATCTCTTATCCCATCATTCATCTCTCCCAGACGCTATTCGGATCATTCAGGAGCAGATCTATATATTATATGAAGAGTATGTTATTGCTGATCCTGTTCATTTTCATTCCTCAGCCATAGCTTTTCGTGAATTGTTAAAAAGATTTGTTGAGGTTGCGTGACCTCAAGAAAGAGTGAAAAAGTGGTAAGAGCACTTTTAAAAAAAGGATTCGTATGTAAAAAAACCCATCATCGGTATTTGGTTTTTTCAAATCATGGTGAAGGTACTGACATTATTACCTTTGTAAGTCATGAAAAAAGAGAGATGAGCGATGCATTGCTTTCAGCAATGGCACGACAGATCTCACTTTCGAAAGAAGATTTTTTGTTGTTAATCGACTGTACTATTGATCAATCAGATCTTATAGCCAGGTACAAGGAAAGCGGAAGACTCGACTGATTTTTGGAATGAGAGACAAGAACAAAACAACCCTGATGACCCGTGAGATTATTGGAATCCTGCCCTTGTTCTGACCGACGAGCCATGTGCAACCCTTGACACGCGGAACTCCACGATTATCCTTGAACTGATCCAATAACTCAATAAAGAACTGAACCAGTCTTTGGTGATGGTGTCACACGAAGAATGGCACCAGAAATGTTTCGACCGGGTCATTGTAATGCATGACGAATAGATAGTAAACGCCGGAGAATAACATGAATCTGGTATCAATTACGTGTATAACGGCATAGACAGTAATAAATTAGTGGAGTCTGAAAGTAAATTATGCAACCAAAAAACCTTCCCTGCCTTTTGCTTCTCCTTTTGCTTCTGCTGGGAATGATAGCAGTACCTGGTGTTATGGCAGCAGAAGAAAAGACCTACTCTCTATTGAACCTGAACTCGTATCATCTCGGATGGGGTTGGTCAGACCGTATCACAAATACCATCAGAAGTGAAGTGGCAACCCAGCTACCAGGTTCTGAGGTGATGGTAGAGTACCTGAACACCCGGAGGATCCCCCTTAATGATACCCGAATAATCGAACTCAAAGAATATATGGCTGAAAAGTATCGGGGTAAGAAATTTGATGCTATCATCTCATCAGATGATGATGCATTTCAATATCTCCTTAAAACCAGGGATGAGTTGTTCCCCGGTGTTCCGATCATCTTTTCAGGGGTGAATAACTTTGAAGATCAGATGATCTCGGGAAAAAGTGGAATTACCGGCATAGTCGAGAAAGCATCGATGAAAGAGAATATCGACCTTATCCTGAAAAACCATAAGGATGCCAATACCATATACATCATAAATGAGGAGGTAACCTCTACCGGGAAGGCGTTTAGAAAACAGATAGACTCGATTCTTCCGAGTTACCAGGGGAAGGTCACGTTTGAGATTCTCAATGAACTCTCAATTGATGAGCTAAAAGAGAAGGTATCTCAAATTCCGGCATCAGATGCCATCCTTCTCGTCAATTTTGCCAAAGATAAGAACGGCCAGGTTTTCAGCTATGAAGAGAATGCTGATCTGGTCAGACAGTACCGCAAGGCTCCGGTTTACGGAGTGCTGGACTCTACCCTCGGGAACGGAGTTATCGGCGGAAAGATGAATAGTGGCGTTGCTCATGGAACTGCTGCCACGGATATGGCTATCAGGATACTGAACGGCAAAGATGCGAAGGATATCCCGGTTATGAAAGAGAGTCCTAATGTCTATCTCTTTGATAATGTAGAGATGCGACATTTTGATATCGAACCAGGTATGCTTCCGGCAGAAAGCTCTATCATCAACCGACCCTTTAACTTTGTTGAAGCCTACGGATTCTATATCGTCATTATTGTTGCGGTATTTACTGTTTTTGTCGTTTTTATCATCTATCTGATCCGATCCATCAGAAAGGCCCGGAGAACTGAAGCGGAATTGGTTGAGACTTCAGGCCAGATCACCTCCCTGATGAAAAGAACCGAACTGATAATGCAGAGGAGTCCAATAGCAATCGTCACCTATAACACCTCCCTTCAGACCACCTCGGTAAATGATGTCTGGCTCAATATTACCGGGTATAGCCGGGAGAAGCTCCTCACGATGAAGATATCGGACTATGAGATTCTCAATCGCGAGGGAGAGCCTGCTTTACATGCAATCAGGGATTGTGAGATCCAGAAGGGAACATCCAGCCTCAAAACAGCTGGAGGGATATACCACTTTGAGTATTACTATATCCCGATAACGAATGAGAACGGTGCGGTTGTTGAACTGGTTGGGATGTATGTGAATATTACTGATCAGAGAAACCTGCTCAAACAACTGGAGAAGAGTATCACCGAACTTTCGGGTTGCCTGGCAGCTTTGGCTGGTAGTGATCTGACAAAGCCCGTAGATGTCTATGATGGAGACCCCCTGGTAGCTATTAAGCAGGATCTGAATCAGTCGCTTGATGCACTCCGCAAGGCTCTAATGACAATTATTGGCAGAATGGGAGCCCTGAAAGATTCTTCAGGAGAGGTCGCAGAAAGGACTACTAACCTTGCCGACCTTGCCGGGAAGGTAGCGACAGTAAGCGAGGAGACAACCACCGGTATCGGGAATCAAATATCTCGTCTGGAGAAGATTACTGAGGAGATTACTCATCTCTCCGCTTCCATTGAGGAGATTGCCAGCACAACACGGGCGATCAGTGATCTGACTGCCGGTGTTGCCCAGGCAGGACAAGCGGCGGTTGTTCAGGGTGAAGATGCCGGGGCAAAGATGAAATCCATCGAGATGATTTCCCGTGAAGCCGTTGATGAGATCCGCTCATTTAACTCTGATGTCCAGGAGATATCCAATATTCTGAAGATAATCACGGATATCGCGGATCAGACGAATTTGCTTGCTCTCAATGCAGCGATTGAGGCAGCCCGGGCAGGAGAAGCAGGGAGGGGATTTGCGGTGGTTGCTGATGAGGTAAAAACCCTGGCCGGCCGGTCTCAGCAGGCAACCGGGAGTATTGATGCCCTGATTGGAAAGATAACCACGAACAGCACCTCCACAATGGATGCAATGAATCGGGCATATCAGGAGGTTCTGGTCGGTATTGAGAGTGTAACCCGGACCCTGGATGCACTGAACCGGATGGTCTCTGATGTGAATGGGGCGGTGGCCGGTATTGCTGATATCACCCGGACAACGGAGGATCAGGCACTTGTTACCAACCGGATAACCTCGGAGGTTCATTCAATCAATGAAGCGATGGTACCTGTCCGTCTTGCAGTGGCTGATCTCTCAATGCTTGCAGAAGAATCGGATCATGCCACGAGTTCGATAGCCGGTGAAACTCAGAAGATCAAAGGCATGGTTGAAGATATTGAGGATCTGATTGGATCCTTTAAAACCTGATGACCGATGGGTATGTCCCTGCCCTTTTTTTCCGGAAAATGCTTCATGTAAGACAGTAAATGGTATGAATGATAGGCAATTCAAGCAGGTTTTACGGATGATATATAGGCAATAAATGAGGTAATAAATTTACCCATCATACACCGATTGAACATCAACACCTAATTTCTTCATCAGTCCATTCCAAAATGGATCATCAATGAATGCATTGCAATTTGAAATTGTGAGTGAAGGGTCATGATGCCTATAACCTTTCTATATGACAAGAGGCATACCCTATGATTCAACGTTATCCTGCATCCTGATATCACTGATTTACAGGTCTATTTCGACACGCTGAATCATCTTTTTAATATCCAGCCATATCACGAGATTTCGCGCCTCCTTTCCTTCAGCGTCTTTAGTCTGTTTACGAATAATCCCAATGATATCCCGGTGACTCTCATCAGACGAGTGGGCATTAAGATCAATATCCTCTTTTGTATAGGTCGTCACAGATGAGACATCATCGACGAGGATCCCAAGCATCTTTTCGCTCACCATCTTGATGAACAATCACCAGGGGGTTTTACCGGTAGATTCCAGTGTGATATACATCATTACCCGAAGATCGTGGTAATTACTCCACGAAGGTCGATCATTCCGGTGATACTAGGGTGGGCATTTGGGATAGGGGTAGCATCCGGGGTGGTTATTACCTCCCAGGTGTCAGGGAGATCAACGGGAACCGTTCATCACCGATCAGAAACTCGACAACCTGAATTGAACCACTCTTTCGGGATCTGGAAGAAGAGGGTGTTTTCCTCATTCCCTGGTCTGGTTTCTGGTACCCTGATTCTGTCTCTTCACCCTGAAATCCTCTCATGCCATCTCTCTTTAGGTAGTAAATCTACCCATATTGGTGGAAATTCGCTGCACTGAGGCGGATGCATCAGTGATCGCCCGGGTGATCTGATCGATAGATGCCGTGACCTCCTCTGTCGCCGCAGCCGAACCAACCGCCTCTTTCGCGGTCTGTTGTACTAGATTGCCGACCTCGTTGACACTGGCCGTGATCTCTTCAACCGCTGCTGCCTGTTCCTCAGTTGCTCCGGCAACCTCGGTCATATTTGCATGGACAATGTTGATTGCCTGCACGATCTCATTAAATACTCCGAGTGTCTCAGTTACTGCCTCATTTCCTGCCTTAACCTCCCTTGCAGAGACATTCATGGATTCAGAAACCTTGAGAGACTTTTTCTGCAGAGCTCCGATGATCGTTGCGATATTTTCTGCAGATTTTTGTGATTCCAGGGCAAGGGACTTGACCTCATCGGCTACCACGGCAAAGCCCATTCCGGCATCTCCGGCCCGGGCAGCTTCGATGGCAGCGTTGAGAGCCAAAAGGCCGGTCTGCTCTGCGATGCCGGTGATCACACCCACGATTTTGCCAATCTCTTCCATCTGACCGGTAATATCAGCAATTATCTCTCCTGTTTCAGCAGCCGACTGCATGATCCCTTCCATCCCTTTCTCAGCCTTTCCGGCAAGTATGACTCCTTTTTCTGAAAGATCCACGGTCTGTTTTGCCATAAATGAGGCCTGTTCTGCCTTGCCTGCGACTGAGCTGACGGTTTGCGAGAGATCTTCCATTGCAGTCAGCGCCTGTTTAATGCCAATGCCGCTTCGTTCAGCGATAATGCTGACCTCGTTAGAGCTCTGGGCGAGCATACTCGTCGTGCTGGCAACCTCTTCAGCACTTGCATTCGTCTCCTCCATTCCGGCACTCAGACTCTCAACCTCAGTCTTCACTCCCCCGATTGCACTCCCTCCCTGGATACCGATCTGGTTCAGGGCTTCCTTGAATGCAATAAAGTCGCCTTTCATCGAGATCTGATCACTGATGTGGTCGGTGTAATCTCCATCTGCATACGATCCGGCAAGACGCATCGCTTCATTGACCGGGGTAACAACTCCATCGAAGGTATCATTCATCCCGACGATAACCTCCCGATATCCTCCCTGGAACCGGTTCGCATCGCCACGGGTGTTCAGATTCCCCTCTCCTGCAGCGTGGCTAAGCATCTTAGCTTCAGCGATAAGACCCCTGATAGCCTCAACCATCTGTATCATGGCTGGAGCAATCTCATCACGATCATCCTGTGTTTTGATATTCACCGAGAGATCCCCGACACTCACCTGTTTCAGGGTACTAACAATAGTATTTTGCAGAACATCAGAGAAGTGATCCATAGATCGGGTAAGATCCCCTATCTCGTCCTTTCTAGTGAGATGCAGGCGGCTGCCGAGGTGACCCCGGGTCACCTCCTGCATCATGGTAACTCCCCGGGATAAGGGAATGGTAATACTCCGAGAGATAACGTACCCAAGTGCAAGAGCAAAGACGAAACTGATGATGCCGATAATTGTGAGGGTGAGAGTTGCAATACCAAACGTCACATCACCTTCCTCATTCAGTCGTTCGGCTTCCTTGACATTGATCTCTTTCAGGGCATCTATGGTAGCATCGGTTGCAACCCGTGAAGTGGTCATCGCCCCACCTGACAGTGATTTCGCAGCTTCGTCTTCTTTTCCAGAGTCGATCAGTGCTATGGTCTCTTTCACGACCTTCTGGAAGGTAGCCCAATTGGAATCAAACTTCGCGAGTTCTTCCTTTTCTGAATCGAGGAGATTTGTTGCCCGGAAGTTATCCATGTCGGTGTTTATTGCGGAGATATACTCATCAATCTCAGCCTTTGTCTTCTCCCGTTGATCAGGAATTGACAGATATTTGTACAGATTCCCCCTGATATACAAAAAGTCAGCATCAACCTGTCCCATAGTTCCAATAGGAACAGCACGATCATAATACATCGCCGTCATCCCGTCATTGATGCTCTTCATCTCCATATATCCGATTGCCGCCACGATCCCAAGAAGGATCGCGATGATCAGGAAACTCCCGATCAGTTTCTTACCCATTTTGATATTATCAAGCCATTCCATGTGAATCACCGACCGCTAGGATGATGCTCCTGCACCCCGCCATATGGCGGTATTCTTCTCCCAGATAGAATCATCGGGAAGCGTCATCGATGCAGAATATATCTCTTGAAATGTTCAACCTGCTCCCTTCCAGAACTGCTCAGTGCCATCCGCCGGGCAGTCCTGACTTTGTATCATCATCACCGGTGGAGGTTTCCCGGGATCGGTTTGTAGCTTAATTTCTATGGCATCCAAATGAAAAACGGAACCCGAAATCAGCTTACTGGTGACTAACATCTCCCTACTTTCCTCATTTCACCATAAACGAGATCATCTCTTTTTCGGTACTGTTGACTGCCTGATCTGCCTCTTCAGTTTTAGATCTTATAGATACCATTGATGCAGTCACCTGAGTTACCATCTGCACAATCTGGTCAACGGTGGCAGACGACTCTCCATTTGCTGCAGCAAGATTGAGAGACTCTTTGGTCTGGAGAACCATCTCGCGAAATTCATTCACGGTACCGGTGACCTTCTCTACCGTTGGATCCTGCTCTTCACTGGCAGCGGCCACCGTACCAATCGATTGATTACCCTCCCACGTTAGATCCACTTTGTCCAGAGTAACCAGGTGGATTTTGAGGATGGAAAGGCATCTGGCTGCCATGTATCGACCTGTGCGATAAAACCGCTCAACGAGTGCAGAACATATGATGTCATCGACGCGAAAAATATCAGTCATACCATGACGAATTCGCTGTTCACCCATCATATCTCCTACGCCATTTTCCGTCAGGGACAAGGATCTCAAACCTCGCTCCTTTCCCCGGCTCTCCGGTCTCCCGTATCGACAACCCGGTAATTGCGAGGATCTCTTTGGCAATGAAGAGTCCGATTCCCGTATGTTTCCCATACCCATGTTCAAAAATATCTTCTTTCTCTTCCAGAGGTACCCCAATTCCATCATCTTCACAGACGATGATGATGGAGGAATCTGCTTTCAGGCAGGAGAATTGTATCCGGGTGAGAATGCCTGCATGGCGAACGGCATTCTCAATGAGGGTGGAGAATACCTTCCTGATAATGGGATCGGCAAAAATCTGAATATCCGGGTGAATCCTTCCCTCAACGAGGAGTCCGGATTGAATCATTTCTAAGGATGCATCCCTGACAAGCGATTGTACCTCTTGCCATCCGCTGGTAACAACTCCAAAGTCCTCATATTCCTTGGTAAATCGGATAATGGCTTCAGCCTTCTGTATCGCCTGATCGACGCATTCACTATAAGTACCCTTTTTTTGTGGATCAGATTCTTCTGTGGCCATTTGATGAAACAGGTGAATAGCGGTAAGAGCATTGTTTATATCATGACGGGTGAGGCTGGTGAGGAGACGCAGTTTCTGGTTTGAAGATAACAGAGCCTCTTCTGTCTGTTTCAGATCAGTAATATCCAAAGAGGCACAGATAATTCCGGTGATAGTACCATCAGAATGCTGCAGTGGTTCGATCGTCAGATCATAATCAAAGGTTCTCCCAGCCCGAGTTGTCCTGATATATTGACGAGTACCTTTTCCACTTTCCAGCACCTGTTGTTTTATGGCTGTCAATGTGTCTGCATCTTTTTGAAGGAGTATTTCACCTTCGGTTTTACCAATAATGTCTTCCTGGGATACCCCCGGGCCCGGATTATATATCCATGTATATCGCAGGCTTGTATCCTGAGAGAAAACACTCATCGAACTTGCCTTAATGGCGAGTCGAAACCGTGCATCGCTTTCCCGAAGTTGCTCCTCTACTCGTTTTCTGCTGGTGATGTCGAGCATGGCTCCGATCATCCGGTAGGCACGGCCATTCCCGTCACGCAGTACATACCCCCGATCCATGACATCTGCATAGGTCCCGTCAGTCTTCAGGAATCGGTACTCGTCAACCCAGAAATCTGATTCTGAATCATTAACAACTGCAAAAAACCTGTCATGAATCCGGTCACGGTCATCAGGATGAACGCGTTCCACCCACCACTGAGCATTGACTGGTTTTTCGACGATCTCTGTCCACCCAAAGACCTTCGTTCCTGCCTCATTCCATTGCTGGGTATCTGAAAGGACATCCCAATCCCACACAACATCATTGGTGGCTTTATGTGCCAGCCTCAGCCGCTCTTCGCTCTGTATGAGTAACTTTTGAGATCTTGCGAGTTCATCATAATTCTGCCTGAGTTCCTCCCTTATTGCAGCTTCCTCTTCATATGCTGCAACAATTTTTTCGTTCTTCTGTAAAATTTCGAACTCAGCCTGTTTTCTGGCAGTTATATCCTCAATTGTCCCTTCCCACCATGAGACAGAACCGTCTTCATTCCTGGTGGCCTTTGAATTGATAGAGATCCAGACAGAGTGACCGTCCCGGTGACGAATCTCAGTCTCAAAATGTCTAATCTCTCCATCCCGTATCAGGAGCTCACCTATTTTTACTCTGTCCTCTGGCCGCACATACAGTTGGTTCCCAATATCATGGATATCTTCCATCATCTCTTGCGGAGAAGTGTACCCAACGATTTGGGCAAACGCTGGATTCATATCAAGGTACCGGCCCTGTGGGGTTGTGCGGTAAATACCAAGAATGGCATTGTTAAACAGACTGAGATATTTTGATTCACTCTCCTTTAATGCCGCTTCAGCCTGTTTCAGGTCCGTGATATCCCTAATAAATCCGATGACTCTGACAACTCGGTCTTCATCCATAATGGCATGTGCCATCGTCCGGATCCATATGCGAACACCGTCTATGCGGGTCAGGGGGAACAACAGATCATATGGCTTCCCCTGTTTGATGCAGCATTGGAATGCACTCCTGATAACCGGTTGGTCAGCAGGATCATAGCAGGTCAGACCCCAGTCAATGAGGTCAGGTGAGTCAGAGACAGGATCACCTGGATTCATGCCATGAATACGATATGTTTCGTCAGTCCAGGTCATGGTTTGCCGCTCTACATCCCACTCCCAGCCACCGGTTTTACTGATCTGCTGAGTTTCATTTAGCAATTCCAGGCTGTGTATCTGTGCCTTTTCAGCATGTTTTCGGATGGTGATATCGGTCATTGCCACTGCGAACTGGTTTTTCATCGGAGAAAAAGCTTTAATCTCCCAGTATCTGTCCAGATAATCCGAGTGATCAACGATAGTGACTGCTTCGCCCGTCTGTGCTACTTTTCCATAGATATCGATCCACTTCTTTTCAAGATTTGGGATAACATCAGAACCGCGTTTTCCAATGATTTCAGCTGCCTTCAACCCGGTAATTGCTTCATATGTCGGGTTGGCGCTCAGAAAACTAAAATCAACCGGAACATTATGTTCATCGGTTATAATTTCATGGAGGGCGACACACTCGTTAATATTCTCATAGAGCGTCCTGAAGCGTTCCTCACTTTCCTTCAGCGTTTCCTCTGCTTGCTTGCGGGAGGTGATATCATTGAAGGTGATAACAAGCTTGTCTGCCAGGAACATGGTGTACAGCTCGCAGATACGAACTGAACCATCATGGCAGGTAATCTGGTATTCTCCTGTGTTAATGGGTTTGTTAGATTTTTCCGCCTTTTCAAGATATGGTTTCCACCGGTCAATCCCTACCTTCAGGTAACCGGGGTCTGGGTATACCATCTGATACCACTCAGCGGCAGTGGGAGCAGTATGGCCAAATAGGGTGAGAGCGCTCCGGCTCCAATACATAATGTTGTTATCCTGAAGATCAACCAAAGCAACAGGGAAGGGCGTTGCATCGAGAATTTCACGGGTAATTGCCTCGCTCTCCCGGAGCGCCTCCTCAGCGCGTTTTCGCTTGGTGACGTCCTGGAAAATACAAGCGAACTGACTGGTGCCAGTACGAAAAGCCGTCACCTCGAAATATTTTCCAAGTTCAGCATGATAGTTTTCAAAAAATGCAGGCGATCCACTGAGTACAACGTTTCCGTAGGTCTCAATCCAATACTGCTCGGTACCAGGCAATACCTCAAGGACCGTCCTACCCACGATATCACCTGCTTTTATGCCGGTCATGCGTTCAAATGCCGGATTTACAACCAGGAACCGGTAGTCAACCGGTACACCGGCATCATCACAGATGATCTCGTGGACTGCCAAACCCTCGAGCATTTCACTGAACAGCGTTCTATAATCCTGTTCCGCTTTTCGATGGGCCGTAATATCAACCCCTGCCGCCTGAAACGATATGGCATTCGCATTTTCATCAAAGAATGCCCGGTTCATCCATTGGACAATATGCTGCGAACCGTCCGGGGCGATATGGGTCTGCTCATGAGTTTCGACCGGATTGGCGGGAGAGAGTGAGGACAGTTGTCTCTTTACCGTTACCAGTTGCTCAGAAGGCAGCAGGTCAAAAAAACACTGGCCGACAAGCGCTTCATGAGAAAATCCGGTGAGATTAGAAAGGGCCTTATTCACATAGGTCAGCGTCCCGTCAGGCAGGAACGTGCTGATACATACTGGCATATCCTCTGAAAGCTTCCGGTACTTCTCCTCGCTCTCCCGGAGCGCCTCCTCAGCCTTTCTCTGAGTGGTGATATCGCTGGTAAATCCGAGGAATCTGTCCGGACTAAGTCGGGCTGCCTTGACCGCCCACCAGCGGACTTCCCTGTCTCTGGTCAGAAATCTTACAGACCCTGAACCACTTCCGGTCTCAGCAACCTTCTGGAAATGCTCACCAGCCTTTGGAATATCATCAGGGTATGTGAGATCGATAAGGTTTTTACTCAGCAGTTCTTCCCTGGTATATCCAGTTGTTTGGCAGGCAGCATCATTAACAAAAATATAATTTCCTTTCTCATCAGCAAGGAATACTCCCTCGGGGGCATTGTCGATATAACTGCGAAACTTCTCTTCACTCTTTCTCCTCTCAGTAATATCCGTTGATATGGTAAGATGGACAATGCGTCCGTCACTCCATCTGATTGCCCGGTCTCTGCAGTCATACCACCTTCCATCCTCATCGCTTTGGAACTCCCACCGGTATACTCCTGTCGGATCTCCGTCATGGGTAAGGAACTGGTTCGTACAGAACGGACACGGTTTTTCTAATCCCGGATGAAGAGCATGGTAACACCGTTTTCCGATAATATTCCCGAGCATTGCTCTCCCCTGCCGGTTGGTATACAACAGTTCATAGGTATCCATATCAGCCACATATACCAAGGCATCAATACTGTCAAGGATCGTGAATAACCGTGCCCTTACTTCTTCTACCAGCGATGGATCATCTCCTGGAATTTGGGCATATGGATGCTCCTTTCTCGCATCTGATACCTCAGTTGGGTCAATCTGATAATGTTTCCGGATGGTCTGAAGAACCGTTTCTGATTCGGCCCACCGCTTATCCAGGTTACTGACCATTTCATCAATACGCCTGATCTGTAAAAAAATCTGATCAACCTGCTCACTGGCCCCATACTGGTCAGCACACATACTGATGACCATAAGGGGGTTTCGGATCTCATCATTCAGGAAGGCGAGCTGGGCAAGGTTCTTCTGAATCTGTTCAAGTGCTGCATCTTTTTCGTGTTTTAGTCTATTTTCATCAGTAACATCATTACCCTGGGCGATGGTGGCAACCGGAGTTATCCCATCAGGGGCATATAAGGTTGAGGAGTTCCAGAGGATTTTTTTAATAGACCCATCCTGATGCCTGATATCAAGTTCGGTCCGCTCCCATCTGGCTCCGTCCCGAATTACCTGAAATAATCTCTTATTTCTACCGGCCTGCTCAGGAGAGAAGAGATCCTCAACTGATAACCCAATGAGTTCATCTGCCCGCCTGCCAGTCAGCACCGAACAGGCGTGGTTGAGCCTGATTATCTTGCATGAATGGTCCCAGACAAGTATCGGATTCTGTGCGATATGAATCAGGTTTTCAAGAAGATCAGTCGTATTTTTTAGATCTTCTTTTGAGCGCTGCAGTGCTGCATACTGCTCGCAGGTCTCATCATTCATTTTACGAAGATCTTCTATTGCCCTGCGATGAGCAACAGCCGATCGTATCTTGCCCTCAAGCTCGGTAAAGATTGCCTTAACCGCTTCGCCTTTCTGAAGGTAAAAAGCAGCACCATTGTTCAGTGCCTCGATTGCGATATCTTCCCTGCTTTTTCCGGTGAAAAGAATAAATGGGGTGGTATCACCCTGGCCTTTCAGATATTTAAGAAATGCAATGCCATCCATCCCAGGCAACTCATAATCAGATATTATGACATCATACCTTGTGTCTTTAAGGAGGGTTATCGCTTCTTCTGCACAAGAAATGCCTGAAACCGTAATGTCTCCAGGACGAGTGAGGAACTTATTACTTATCGCAAGAAGATCTTCATCATCATCGACATAGAGAACGTAAATATGTTCACTCAATTATATCATCCCTTTGATACCTTCTGAGCTTCTGATTCTGCAAGGTTTCATACCGCTGCACATATCCGGTGATATCCCGGATTGCTACAAGAAGATGGGTCACTCCCTGCAGAGATAAGATGCTTGATGAGATTTCTACTGGAAAAACCCTTCCTTCTTTATGTCTATGGTACCGGAGCGAAACCCTCTGCTCCGGATCAGTGGTTGCCTGTTTTGTCTTTTCGGGTTCATCTGATAGATCAATTTTTTTAGCCTGATTAACTCCTCATGGTCATATCCATACATCAGGGAAGCAGCAGAATTGGCGTCACATATCCTGCCTGACTGTTGTTCAATCAGAAAAAACTGCATCCGGACTGAAATTAAACAGTAAATGAAATTTTTCTTCGTTTTCCCGGAGAGTTTTTTTCAGTCTCTTTGAGATGGGTGATATCCATCATCGAGGTCAGCAGATACATCTCATCTGCAATCTGTACCCGGGTTGCGGAGAACAATCCCGTCCTGACAGAACCGTCTTTTGTTCTGACCAAAACTTCCTGTTTTTTTACTTCATCGGAGTTTTTGGATAACTCTATGATTTCAGTTCGGATATCAGGAGAAACATATATTCCAAGTTCTTTTGACGTTCTGCCGATGACCTCGTTCCGGGAGTATCCAAGACACTCGAGAAAAGCAGCATTCACCTCAAAAAAACTGCCATCCTTAATAGAAGAGATGGCTCTTGGCATGGCACTAAAGTGAAATGTTTTTGAAAACTTCTCTTCAGACAGGATGATATTGGAGAGATCCTTACCAACACCAAAAAATGCTGGAATTCCATCCCACAATCCACGGGAAATTCTGGTTTCAACCGGAATCAATTCCCCGCTTTTATTCATAATAGGTAAAGGACAGACCGACGTTTTTCCGCCAATCATTTCAGATATGATATGAGCAGCTTCTTTCTGGAGATCCGGAGGGTGAAGAGATATAGCCGGACCACCGATGATATCACGTCTGGTATACCCCAGTCTTTTTATGACGGTTTCATTAATCTCAAGGATGTTGCCTTTTTCATCAAGGACAAATAAAAAGTCATCGATATTTTTGAAAAATGTCTCAAAATTAATTCGTGTTTGAGCGATGGCCTCTTCTGCAATAATCCTTTCAGTTATATCTTTCATTGTGGAAACAATGATGATTCTCCCCTTAATCTCCACCGGAAAGAGGCGATGGTTTTTATTGCGATGATATCGCTTTGGAGTAAAGTGTACCGGATTTTGAATAAATTGCCTGGTTCTTTCTGTTTCAGCAGAAATATCCACTATATTCAGCAATAGAAAATCATCGTACTCATATCCATACACCCGGCAGGCAGCAGGATTTACATCAATTATACTCCCGGTCTCCTGGTCAACCAGAATAACCGGGTCAGCAGATACAGTAAATAATGCTTTATACTTCTCTTCGCTCTCAATGATTGCAGATTCACTTTTTTTCTTTTGGGTAATATCTTCTGCCGTTATGGCGATGAGGTTTTTTCCAGGATCTAAGGAGAGCTCAAGAATCGTTATTAAGTAGAGGATCTCGTCGGTATGAAATATTTCGGTTCTAAAAACTTTATTTGGAGAATAGTTTTTCAGGCTGTCGATAATTTCAGGAGAAGAGAAGAGATCGATCTTAAGCAGATCAATACGCTCCCCCAGTATAGATCTCTTGTCCAGATCAAGTTTGTCTGAGGCAGCACTGTTAATATATTGAACCTGCAGGCCTCTGTTTACTATAATAATCAGATCCGTGCTGATATCAATAAGACCTGAAACCGGAACTGAAGTGATCAGGTAGTACTTTTTAGCGTTTCCATGCTCTATCTTGCGTACCTTTCCAAGTACTTCCAGAATTCCCAGATATTTAGCCACGGTATGGCGGTCCAGACCCGACTGGAGAGATATTTCGGATATCGTAAGATATTTGTTTTTTTTGGATAAGGTGGTGATAATCTGGTCTCTCACATTATCCATAGAGGTAATAAGCACTTTATGCATATAAGGGGATTGTAAGTGGTTACCGCTTTGCTTACTGATATATGTGATTTGTATCACGAGCAAAATGATTCAGAAATAATCAAAATTAGCCTTGATACTGTTCCACGCTCTTTGCAGGGTTTCTATGTGTAATCATATCATGAAGCCAGAAAATAAAAACTATCCGATTAGCCCTCATAGATGCAGAGGACCTCGTCCGGAGTGAAGATGAAATGAAGTATCCCTAACCATATTGCGCTATGAACGAACTCATTTTGTTCAGGTTATTCGTATTAATCACTGCATCCTGTAGGTAAAGATATTTGCGGATTCACCTGGATATCCGTGTGAGAATAGCTAAAAACCCCCCATTCCTTCAACTGTGTATATATGGAGTATTTAAACTCAAGTTTCTCAAAGGGGGGTTATTAGCTATCCTCGTGTGTATACATTAGGACACAATTTAATCACATAGAGTGGTTAGTCCGGGCTTTTGTT
>DATMXW010000093.1:0-14787 GCA_035561295.1 Methanospirillum sp.
CAGCACTTCGGTTGACAATCACAGAACCGGAAGGACTGATGGTTCCACCAAGACCAGCACTGGCACTGATTACGTATTGCGAGGGCAGAACAGCCGTGAAATTAGCACTGATGGTGTGATCAGAACTCACATTGCTGAAAAGATACGAACTGACAGAACCAACAGAAACACCATCGACCACCACAGACCCGATTGAGTAGCCACTCGAAGGCGTAATCACGAAGGCCTGATCAGAACTTCTGTTGACAATCACAGAACCGGAAGGACTGATGGTACCACCAAGACCCGCACTTGCATTGATTACGTATTGCGAGGGCAGAACAGCCGTGAAATTAGCACTGATGGTGTGATCAGAACTCACATTGCTGAAAAGATACGAACTGACAGAACCCACAGAAACACCATCGACCACCACAGACCCGATTGAGTAGCCACTCGAAGGTGCAATCACGAAGGCCTGATCAGCACTACGATTGACAAACACAGAGCCAGAAGGATTGATACTACCACCGATTCCGGCACTTGCATTGATCACATATATCGAATCTGGAGCAACCGTGAAGTTAGCACTGATGGTGTGATTAGAACTCACATTGCTGAACGAGTAAGAACTGACAGAACCCACAGAAGCACCATCAACCACCACAGACCCGATTGAGTAGCCACTCGAAGGCGTAATCACGAAGGCCTGAACAGCACTTCGGTTGACAATCACAGAACCGGAAGGACTGATACTACCACCAAAACCAGCACTTGCATTGATTACGTATTGCGAGGGCAGAACAGCCGTGAAATTAGCACTGATAGTGTGATCAGAACTCACATTGCTGAACAGATACGAACTGACAGAACCCACAGAAAAACCATCGACCACCACAGACCCGATTGAGTAACCACTTGAAGGGGTAATCACGAAGGCCTGATCTTCATTCCTATTCACAGACACAGAACCCGAAGGACTGATAGTTCCACCAATACCGGCACTTGCATTGATCACGAATGTTGAGGGGGAAACTGCCGTAAAATTAGCACTGATTGTGTGATTGGAACTCACATTGCTGAATGTGTAAGAACTGACAGAACCCACAGAAAAACCATCGACCACCACAGACCCAATTGCGTACCCACTTGAGGCAGTGATCATGAATGCCTGATCAGCACTCCGATTAACAAACACAGACCCGGAAGGACTGATAGTACCACCAATACCGGCACTTGCATTAATCACATATTGAGTCGGTGAGGGTGAATCAGTGACCAGAATGTACCCGGATCGATTCAGAGAATCAGATCCATAGGGGTTCGTCACTGTGAGATTCACACTATACAGCCCGGCAAGATTATAAGCATGGGACGGGTGTTGCAGGGTTGAGTGGTGCGTATCCCCGAACTTCCAGTCCCAGCCACTGGCATTTATGGAGTGATCAGAGAATGAGATCACCTCCCCAACCGTGACCACCGTATTATTTGCAGTAAAGTTGGCTACCGGGTGTTGACCCAGACTGATAGTAGTAAATGAGAGAACGGACCCATTAACACTCCCAACTGAATTTACGGCATATGTTTTGAAAAAATATTGAGTTTGAGGGGTCAGATTAAAAAGAGTGGCATTGAACTGAGAGGGGAGTGTTAAAGTCTGGTTCGAAGTGTAGGCATATGAACCGGTGAGGTTCTGGCTGTACCCAAGCCAGACCGTGCAGGTTTGGTTGCCTGTTGAGATTAAGTTCCCACTAATAATTGCATGAGTGGAGTTTACCGATGAGGAGGAGAGGGTTGTAACCTGTGGCAGCGTAGTATTATCCTCAAAAATAGTAAAGGTGACATTACCATTGCTCCAAAGACCATCCTGCTGCACAGCCACCTGCCATGGACCGGTAGTGGTATTCGAAGAGATGAAAAGATCTCCGGTGATCCTGCCTTCTGATGGGACCTGCACCCCGGTCATGGAAAGATTCACCTGATCTGGTTTCGACAGAACAACCATAGTGCTTCCAGCAGCTGTATTGAACACACCAGAGAGGTTTGTAATCTGGACTGACTGGCCCTGATACCCGGAAGAAGGACTGATACCGGTCACCACCGGGGCCTGATGCCCTACCAGGTTTATTGCCTTATCTGCATTCACCCGCCCGCCAGTTGCCACTTTGCCTGATAACGAGCCAACCGGATCAACAGAAGAGAGAATGTAATCGCGGATCTGCAGATTTGTCAGAGCAGGATTGGTGGATTTCAAAAGTCCGGCCAATCCTGCCACATGCGGTGTTGCCATTGATGTCCCTGACAGGTATCCATAGCCGGCCACGGTAGTGCTGTAAATATCTACACCAGGTGCGGCAACATCTACACTGAGGGCTCCATAGTTGGAGAACGATGCTAATTGGTCAGTATCATCCGTAGCGGCAACCGCGATGATATTGGAGCTGGAACAGGCAGAGGGGTATTGGGGTGAGAGATCAGTATTATTCCCAGAATTGCCTGCAGCACAGATAACCACAGCAGAAGAGGCATCTATGGCATCCTGCAAAGACTGACTAAAACTACTCCCCCCCCATGAATTGGATATAACCGATGCACCCATCTGGTTGGCATACAATATTGCAGATACAGCATCAGAGGTCCACCCTGAACCATTGTTCGCGAGAAATTTGAGGGGCATTATCTTCGCATTCCAGTTTATCCCGGTAACTCCGATACCATTGTTCCCTACTCCGGCGATGGTCCCGGCACAGTGAGTTCCGTGATTATTGTCATCCATCGGATTGTTATCGTTATTTACATAATCCCATCCGCGAATGTCATCGACATACCCGTTACCATCATCATCGATGCCATTTCCCGGGATTTCTCCGGTATTCACCCACATATTGGCCGCAAGATCAGGATGAGTGTAGGTTACCCCGGTATCTATCACCGCTATTACCGTGTTGGCAGATCCGGTTTCCACTCTCCAGGCTTCAGGTGCATCAATATCAGCATCGGCAGATCCCCCGGTCTGGCCGGTATTATGAAGACCCCAGAGAAGATTGTATGAGGGATCATTCGGAGTCACCGAGGCAGGAGATATCAGAGAGGAATCTATCGCAGACTCATCTTCAGGAATATGCAAGATATAATCAGGCTCAGCATATTCAACGTAAGGACTCTGTTCATACATACTGACTGCATCAGGAACCGAAAGTCTGGTCACATTCACCAGATGAAGACCGGGATCTCCTAGACCTGAATAATCTGCAATAACAGTCGCTCCTGATATTGAATTCAGATCTGATTCGGCAGATACTTGTGACTGGCTTGTGATACCAGGAGTCTTGAATTTGACCAGAATACGACCGGGAGCATACTCATCTGAAGGAATTAATTCTCCTGAGAGGGGAATCCGACGATTCGCGAACAGATCGCTGATTTCACCACCAGTATCAGAACCGGCATCTACAACAGGAGAGTCCACAACAGGAGTAGTCTGACCGACGACGCCCATTACAGGAATAATACATAAAGACAGGACAAAAAAAGCGATGAAATAGTGTAAAGCACCCATATTGTAACCCCAACAGGTATTCAAAAAGGAAACATGGCGACAGCCTATGATAGACCTCTATCGGCTGCCACGATAATTATATCGATCTTGTACTGAAGAAAGATATACCCCTTCAGAAGAGGTACATCAGAAAAAACCCGATCTGCGAGGGATCAGGTTTAAATATAGCAATTTAGAGGTTTCAGTAATCAAAGGACACAATAGATCCTTCGAGTCACAAAAAGAAGGTGAGATTATTTTTTCTGGAACTGGGGCATCATGGATCTGATCTCGGCACCGACTTCTTCAATCAGATGATCCTCATCAGACTTGGTAAGTGCATTAAAAACCGGACGGTTCACCATGTTCTCAAGGATCCATTCCTTGGCAAAATTCCCATTCTGGATCTCTTCTAGGATCTCCTGCATTGCAAGATATGATTCGGTCCCAATAACCCTGGGTCCGCGGGTCAGGTCACCAAACTGGGCAGTGTTGGAGATTGCACTACGCATCTTGGTAAACCCACCTTCATAGATCAGATCCACGATCAGCTTGAGCTCATGCAGAACCTCAAGATACGCCATCTCTGGAGCATATCCTGCTTCTACCAGGGTTTCAAACCCTGCCTTGATGAGAGCAGTCGTTCCCCCACAGAGGACGGCCTGCTCCCCAAAGAGATCAGTCTCGGTCTCTTCACGGAAGTTGGTCTCAAGCACCACTGCCCGGGTAGCTCCGATTCCCTGTGCGTATGCAAGGGCAACCTTTCGTGCATTGCCGGTCACATCCTGCTGTATTGCGATAAGAGCCGGAACCCCCATACCTTCAGTATAGGTTCTTCTCACCATGTGACCCGGACCTTTGGGTGCGACCATGACAACATCCACATCTGCTGGCGGAAGGATCTGCCCGTAATGAATATTGAATCCATGTGAGAACATGAGAACCTTACCTTTGGTCAGGTGTGGACCAATGGAGGAACGGTAGACCGATGCCTGGTGCTCATCAGGGATCAGAATCTGAATGATATCGGCTTTCTTAGCTGCATCTGCTACCTCGTAAACCTCAAACCCTTCACTCTTTGCAAGATCCCAGCTCTTACCGGGTCTGAGGCCGATGATGACATGCAGACCACTGTCTTTCAGATTCAGGGACTGTCCCCGTCCCTGTGAGCCATACCCGATCACTGCGATCGTCTTCTTTGCGATCGCTGATGGATCGACATCCTTATCGTAAAACTTCTCAATCATGGATGACCTCTGAATGTTCTCTCTTATCACAGATTGGGGTGGAGGAGATATGACTTTTGCTCATACAGGTCTGCTCGGTACGAGAAAACCTCATGTTTTTTTAGAGTGGTGCATTTTCGCGCACACATTGGTGCACCTGAATTGCTAAATAAAGAGTAATACTTTGCTGACAAAGATATATACAGCATGCAGGATATCATTCTCTTTCTCTCAGAACTCATCTTCTCGCTCTTAGAGCTCATTCTCCATCTTGACAAACACCTCCCTGAGTTGATTGCTACCTACGGAGATCTGATCTATGGCATCATTTTTATGACCATCTTCTGCGAGACCGGGCTGGTAGTTACCCCCTTTCTCCCTGGAGACTCCCTGCTCTTTATTACCGGGGCAATTGCCGGTGCCGGAAGTCTGAATATCCTTGTTCTCCTTTTCCTGCTTAGCATCGCTGCAGTCCTTGGTGATACGGTAAACTACTTTATCGGGCGATATGTCGGAGTGAAGATCCTTGATATGAACCTCCCGATGATCAAGAAAGAACATCTTGACAAGACTCACCAGTATTATGAAAAATATGGAGGAAATACCATCATCATTGCCAGGTTTGTCCCATTTGTCAGAACGCTGGCCCCCTTTGTAGCAGGCCTTGGTACAATGGAGTACCGGACCTTTTTTATGTATAACGTAACCGGGGGAATCCTCTGGATTTTTAGTTTTCTTCTTGCCGGATATTTTATCGGGACAATTCCAATAGTAAAAGAAAATATGGGTATTGTCGGGATAATTATTATTCTCATCTCACTTGCAGCAATCGGATCGCTGATTGTAGAGGTTTGCCAGTTCCTTGGAACGTGCATTATCAGAAAAAACCCAAAGCAATAATTTTTTGTCAAATGAGGAGATGAGGAGTCGGGTACACACACCTCTACCCTCGATCTTCACGTGGAAGTACTGCAGGGAATAATTCAAGATTCATGACATACCACTACCAAGTGGAGTTCAGATCATGAAGTACGAGATCAAGTACAGGCCAAGTTACGGCTATCTCGTGGTGAACCTCTCACCTGGAGAATCCATCACTGCTGAAGCCGGTGCAATGACCTACATGCAGCCGTCGATCGAGGTCCATACCAAAAAGCGAAAGCAGGGCCTTCTTTCTACTATCGGGATGACTCTTCTTGGCGGACAGTCTTTCTTTGTTAATGATTTTACCGCAACTTCAGCACCAGGAGAGGCAGGGTTCTCGGCAGCTCCTCTGGGAGATGTGGAAGTAATCGAGGTCGGGCCAGGAAAAGGATATATAATTCAGAAATCGGCCTACATAGCATCAGAACAGTCAGTGGTCCTCGATGTCGAATGGCAGGGATTCTCAAAGGGGCTCTTTGGTCAGGGGCTCTTTATGATCAAGGTTTCAGGACAGGGACTGTTGTTTATCAACACCTTTGGTGCTATTGACAAACATGTATTAGCTCCTGGAGAACGGCTTATCGTTGATAATTTCCACCTCGTTGCATTCAGTGACACATGCCAGTATAAAGTTACTAAATTCGGCGGATGGAAAGAGACATTTTTAAGCGGGGAGTTTCTGGTAACTGATATCACCGGTCCGGGAGAGGTGTATATTCAGACAAAGAACATCAGGGAAATGGCTGACTGGATCTGGACCCTCATCGAACCTCGGGTCCAGGCCAAGGCACGATAGGGGCCCGGGATATCAAGCAGGCGATACTCCCATCCTTCTTTTCAGGTGGTGCGCCCCCAACAGAAGGTACCCGAAATTGCACCAATTGCCACTCGGCCGATGAACCAACATATATAGGGCACCCCCATACCGGCAAACATTTATGAACCCTTAAACGCCCACATACTCTTGGGAGAGACATCCTATGAGTGAGTGTTTTATTGTCCAATAGAGTTGTACGCTTTTTCGATACAACACTCCGGGACGGGGAACAGACCCCCGGAGTATCACTAACCCCGGGTCAGAAACTTGAGATCGCAACTGCATTGTCAGAGATAGGCGTGCATGTGATCGAAGCAGGATCTGCGGTTGCATCGGAAGGCGAAAGGGAGGCGATCCGGTTGATCGCCAATGCAGGTCTCGCTGCTGAATGCTGCACCTATGTCCGCGCATTGCCCCAGGATATTGACTGTGCTGCCGAGGCTGGGGCTGACTCAGTACACCTGGTGGTACCAGTATCAGATCTCCATATCACTCGCAAGATGCAGAAGAGTCGTGAGGAGGTCTATGAGATGGCAATGACCGCGGTCACGTATGCAAAAGAACGTGGCCTGCTGGTTGAACTTTCAGGTGAAGACGCCTCACGGGCTGACCAGGAGTTTCTTGGAATGCTGTACCGTGATGGAGTTGCGCACGGAGCTGACCGGCTCTGTTTCTGTGATACTGTCGGGGTTCTGACTCCTGAACGGGCAACTGAGATCATTCCACCACTTTGTATCGCACCGCTCAGTATTCACTGCCACAACGATCTCGGTCTTGCTCTTGCCACAACCCTCTCAGCGCTGAAGGCAGGAGCATCATGCACCCATGTAACCGTGAATGGTCTCGGGGAGCGGGCTGGCAACACTCCACTAGAAGAGGTGGTGATGTCGCTTGAAACTCTCTACGGATACAAGACAGGGATAGATACCAGGAAGATCTACCCACTCTCAACCCTGGTATCACGCCTGACTGGAGTTCCGTTCGCTACCAATAAGCCGATCGTCGGGACCATGGCATTTACCCATGAGAGTGGTATCCATGCCCATGGGCTGTTTCGTGATTCGCGAACCTATGAACCGATGGCTCCAGAAACGGTCGGCCGAACGAGGCGAATCGTTCTTGGGAAGCATTCAGGGTCAGCCTCAGTCAAAGCGGCACTCACTGAACTTGGGTATAATCCAAACCCACGCCAGCTCGAAGAGATCGTTAAGAGAGTCAAGAGCCTGGGGGATGAGGGACGACGGGTCAGTGATAATGACGTGATGGTAATGGCTGATGCCGTGATGATGCTTGAGTGTAAACCGATCATCAGTGTAAAGCAATTTACCGTTGTCAGCGGTTCCAATATTATGCCGACGGCATCAGTGACGATGGAGATCAACGGAGAGGAGGTAACCGGGGCAGCGACTGGTGATGGTCCGGTTGATGCAGCACTTCGTGTTCTCCGTCAGTCGGTTGCAAGTGCTGGAGATATCAGGCTTGAGGAGTATCATGTCGATGCTATTACTGGTGGGACAGATGCCATGGTTGAAGTTACAGTTAAACTGAGAAAAGACGGACATACCATCACGTCCCGGGGAGCCAGGACTGACATTATCCAGGCCAGTGTGGAAGCGGTCGTTGCAGGTATGAATCGGTTATTGAGGGAGATAGATGAAAAGCGGCGCACAGATACTGATTGAAGGGCTCAAAGAACAGGGAGTGGAAGTCATCTTCGGGTACCCCGGCGGCGTCGTTCTTCCGATCTATGATGAACTCTATGACTCAGATATCAGGCATATCCTGGTACGGCATGAACAGGCAGCAATCCACGCCGCTGACGGATTTGCCCGGGCAAGTGGAAAGGTTGGGGTCTGCCTTGCAACCTCTGGTCCCGGAGCCTGTAACCTGGTGACCGGGCTTGCAACGGCGTATATGGATTCGATTCCGGTTGTCGCCCTTACCGGCCAGGTTCCTACGATGCTTCTCGGGAATGATGCGTTCCAGGAGTCTGATATCACCGGGATCACCATGCCGGTTACCAAGCATAACTTCCTGGTCCAGGATACAAAAGATCTGAAACGTATCATCAGGGAGGCATTCTATATCGCCGGAACCGGGAGAAAGGGTCCGGTGCTGATTGATATTCCCAAAGATGTCAGCACCACCATGATTGATGATGAAGACGGGTCTTATCAGCAGATTCGGCTCAGGGGATACAAACCCACCTATCAGGGTCATGGAAAACAGGTTCAGAAAGCAGTTGAAGCACTTACCGCTGCAAAACGCCCGATCATATATGCAGGTGGCGGGGTTATATCCTCGAACGCCTCTGCAGAACTGATTGATTTTGCTGAACGGATGTGTATGCCAGTCGCGACTACCCTCATGGGTCTTGGATGTATTCCTGCAGATCACCCTCTGAACCTCGGTATGCTCGGGATGCATGGGACCGAATACGCGAACTATGCGATAACTGAGTCAGATCTCCTCTTCTCGATAGGGGTGAGGTTTGATGACCGGGTGACCGGAAACCTGGCAACCTTTGCACCTAATGCAAAGATCATCCATATTGATATTGACCCGGCTGAGATCGGGAAGAATAAGCAGCCGGATGTGCCGATAGTCGGTGATGCCAGGATCATTCTTGAAGAACTCCTGAAGCGGATTCCGGCCAGTTGCCCACATCCTGAATGGTCTGAAAAGGTTTGCGGATGGAAGACCAATCACCCGCTCAGGTTCAAGGAGGATGGAAAATTGCGCCCACAGTTCGTCATCAGGAAACTGGCAGATATCCTGGGGAAGAGCGGGGTTATTGTTAGTGAGGTTGGGCAGAACCAGATGTGGACTGCCCAATACTTCAAGTTTACCCGGCCTCGTCAGTGGATCAGCTCAGGAGGGCTTGGAACGATGGGATACGGATTCCCTGCTGCCATGGGGGCACAATATGCCTGTCCTGATGAGCCGGTGGTAGTCATTGCCGGTGATGGCAGTTTTCAGATGAATATTCAGGAACTTGGAACGGTAGCCCAGTACCAGATCCCCGTGAAAGTGGTGATCCTGAATAACCGATTCCTGGGAATGGTCAGGCAATGGCAGGAGCTCTTCTATGAGCATCGGTACTCCTACACCGAACTGCCTGAGGTCGCCTTTGCCAGGATTGCAGAGGCATATGGGATCAACGCCGAGACAATTACCGAATCCGCAGAGGTGGAGGCTGCCCTGAAACGTGCTCTGGATCACAAGGGACCATACCTACTTGATTTCAGAGTTGAGCGTGAAGAGAATGTGTTCCCGATGGTCCCAGCCGGAGCTGCTATCAGCGAAATGATCGTCGGCAAGCACACCGAACATGAGGAGGAGTGACGATGAACCGCCATATCTTCAGCGTTCTGGTCGAAGACAGCCCGGGTGTCCTCTCCCGGGTCACGGGCCTCTTCTCTCGTCGCGGATTCAATATCGAGAGTCTTGCGGTAGGATCCTGCGAACAGCCTGAAACAAGCCGGATCACCATTGTGGTATCAGGGAATGACGTCCAGATCGAGCAGGTAAAAAAGCAACTCAATAAGCTGATCGAGGTCATCAAAGTTCTTGATATCACAAACTCCGAGCATGTCGAACGTGAACTGGCACTGATCAAGGTGAAGGCAGATCCAGGTGATGCTCGATCAGAGGTGATGCAGGTTGCCGGGATTTTCAGAGCTAAGATCATCGATGTAGGGGGAGATACCCTGATGATCGAGGTGACTGGAGATTCAGGGAAGATCGCTGCAATTGAGGATCTTCTGAACCCCTATGGCATTCTGGAGATGGTAAGAACCGGCAAGATTGCTCTGCAGCGGGGAGCATCAACCGTCTGCACCGGACGCTAACTATCCTCTTTTCGGAGAGAAAAGAAGTTATACTTCTCTCAGAAGAGGAATATCTGTACGCAGAGGGACGATGATAGTAACAATTGATGGATTCTGGACAACGAAAGCTGGGGATTATGATCCCCAAAAGAGCGTGATAACCCTGGTGAGTGATAACCGGTTCTTCTACCGGATCAATCATGATTCCAAACAGCGGCAGAAGGTGATCACCGAGATCCTGGTTGATGGCAAACAGCTCAGCCTTGTGCATGAATGGCTGAGTTCAGACGGAAGGGAGACCAATTTCTTTGATATCCCACTGTCGATGAGAACACCGGGCAAGCATACCCTTATGTTCAAGATCTATGCTCCAGTCTCTGAGGCTGCTGATGCAGTGCGGGGGGAGAAGATCTATGAGACCGAGGCCTTCTCCCTCGAATTTACTCAATAATTTTTCTCTACCTGGGCCGGATATGCTCATTCATGACCGGCGGGAGTTCTTCATAATATCTGCCAACATCATTGGCACCCTTCATAACCAGGATATAATGTGAATACCCCCATCCAGGTATGAGAGTTGATCCGATGACCGCAGCATCATCCTCCCCTCGTACATAGGTCTGGCGGTATGAGGTTTGATCTGCAGCAACATCGACGATCGGATCTTTAGTCAGGCACACGCGAAATCCGATCCCACTCATATAGGTACTCTGAAAACTCTTTACTTCCTCTATTGTCGGTATTTCCGGTGTGTGCTCAAGAATTATTTTCAGATTAGTCCTGATACCCGGAGATGTCGCCGTAATGAGAGCACTATCAGGGGAAATGGTCTCATTTTTCTCAGTTACTGCAGTCCAGTCTGCTGGTATCTCAACCTGAACCCAGGGACGTACCTCATAGGGTTGCCAGCCATCAGCTGCCGAAACCACACTAACCCCGGCCCCAAAGACAGCCAGGGAGAGGATGATACAGAAGGACAAACAATAGCCTTTAAGCTGAATATACCAGAGATCCTGCAGAAAGTTCATACCTATACCTTACGCAGCCAGAGATGAAAATCTTCTGAATCCTGCCTCCCATGTGAAACAGCTCATTTCAAAAACCTGTCTCACCAAATACCTTCTATGAACCGAATGGTGATTATCTCACTACTTATGATGTTGCTGGTACTGCAGCCAGGTGTGGCGGACCAGACAGATAATCAGACTGATCCCAGAACCATAGCAGATATGAACCTTATTTTAACCCAGGTGACAGAGAAAATTTCATCTGAACTCTCGGTAATCAGGAATGAAAACGCAATAAGTGCCGCGGCACTCTCCAAAACCGGTATCACCGGTGATGATGCAGTATCAGTGCTGAGTACCAAACTTGCAAATGTAACCTACGGGCATTCATCACTTATCATCAGCCCAGCCGGTATCGTCACTGCAGCATCACCAGCTCAATATAGCTCCCTCATTGGGAAAGACCTGAGTTATCAGCCAGAGGTCATATATGCAAATCTACAGAAACATCCGATTATCAGCAGTGTATTTCCCATGGAAGAGGGATTCTCAGGAGTATCAGTGAGTTATCCCATCTTCTCACCAGATCAGCAGTACCTTGGATACACAGACATTACCATCAGGCCTGAGGAGTTTCTGGGTCAGATCATCACACCAATGATAGAGCAGACCAGATATGATGTATTCATCGTTCAGAAAGACGGCCTTAATGTCTATGAAATCAACGAAGAGGAGATTGGAAAGAACCTTCTGACAGATCCCCTCTACGACACCCCGGAGATCCACAAGATCGCGACTGCCATTGTTTCCAATCAGTCAGGGATCGTGCAATATAATTTCTGGAACCGGTACTGGAATAGTGTCGTCCCCCGTGAAGCAATCTGGACCACGCTTTCGGTTGATGACCAGGAATGGCGCATTGCCGTCGTGCACGATCTCGGGAAAGATACGAATGAGAACTCATCGGTAACCAATACTTCGAAGAAGGGAGTAGACCTAAACTCCAGTATCAGCGAGATGACATCATTTGTCAAGGATGCTGCAACTTTTGGTGGTTCAACCGACCAGAAGACTGCATGTGATGCATTCAACAACCTCTCAGGTCCCTTTGTTTCAGGAGATCACTATATCTTTGCCTATGATATGAATGGAACCGCCCTCGCTCTTCCCTATCAGCAGGGTCTGGTCGGGAAGAACCGGATGAACCTGACAGATATCAACGGATTCTCCATCATGCCCCCCATGATTGATACTGCTCTCCATGGTGGGGGCTACCTGTACTTTGTCTACCCCAATCCAGTTGAACAATATCAGAATCAACTCAAAATATTCTTCATCCAACCGGTAAACCAGGACTGGTTTGTGGCTTCAGGGATATTCCTGCCCAACATTAATGCAACCATTGATGAAGGAAATATCACAACCCTGATAGACCGGGTGAAAGGTGCTGCCCGGCATGCAGATCAGCTGGGGAGGGAGAAAGCCATCAGTGACTTCAATGATCTGAACGGGACCTTTGCTGATGGCGGGAAGTACATCTTTGCCTATGAGTATGACGGAACCACTCTGGCTCTTCCCTATCAGCCAGAAATTATCGGAACAGACCGATTGAACTATACTGATGCCTATGGGAGCGAGATTATCAGACTTGAGATAGATACTGCAAAACGGGGGGGAGGATTTGTGTATGTCGTATATTATAATCCAGAATCTACCAAAAATGAACTTAAACTCTGCTATGTGCTCCCTGCCGGAGATGACTGGCTGGTGGGCTCCGGGATTTACACCGGAGCGATGCTTGAAGAGTAAGAGAACATTCAGAGGCCTGACAATATGACCCTTCTTTTTTATCGATCACCTTTGTGAAGAGGATTTGTATCTCATCGGCAGCAAACCGTCGCAACCCGGATATGCTGATCGATCTCATCAGGGCGTATTTGATTCTTCGGCAGATGCAGCGGAAGCGGGATGTGGTTAAGGGAATGCCGGTGATCTATGCTGATCTGTCTGATGAAGAGTACTTCAGATCCCGGATATCCGGGTCGGATGGGGCATGACGGTTACCCCAGGGACCTGACGATCATGATCCTCTCATGGGAGAGCAGGGGGTAATCACAAATGGTACAATTATTATCTATATGGGAGATACATCAGGAAATGTGTGACACTTGTAAAAATATCCGACAAGGGACAGATTGTCATACCTGCAGCAATTATGAAGAAATGGCAGATCCAGGGTGGAGAAACAGTCATTCTCACAGATGATGCACAGGGAATTCATATCAAACCTCTTGTACGACTCTCTGATTTATCAGGAATCGATGAAGGAAAGGGGTTGCTACAGAAACTCCTCGAAATGAGAGAGGAAGAGGGGAACCTTTGATGCCCGATCTCCTCTTCGACACACATGCATTTGTTACTCTTTTTGAAAAACTGAGCGGTTAGGAAACTGTCAGAGCATATACCAGGTCCGTTGACGACGATGAGTGTTCTGGATTTGTTCCCACCGTAGTCATCACTGAAATTATGTATTAGTATGCTCAACTGGAGGGATATGACACTGCAAAACAGAGAGTTGAACAGATTAGCAGCTCAAAAATGAAGACACTCCCCCTGGATAAGAATATCTCTTTGATTGCAGGAACGATGAAAAAACCGGGTATCTCATTGGCTGATGCATGTATTGGAGCAACTGCACACGTACATAGTCTTTCGGTAATCTCCGGGGATAGACATTTTGATCAGATGGGCATCTCAAGAATCGGGCATCCATAATCCGTATCCTGAGAGAGATGATCACCATGGTGGCGCTGCGCCGTCACCGTTCCCACCTCCCGGGCCAGCACCCACCCGGTCAACCAGAAGAACAGGGTCAAGAAAAAATTAATATGGATCTGAAGTGCACAACATTCCACATCTCATTACCTTAATAAGTCCATATTCACGCGCCCCTCCATATCGGCTGTACGCCCGAAGAGAACCGCGAGGCCATTATCCGATGTGCGGATATGCCGGGTTCCCGGTAACTCTCAATGCTATGAAGACGCTCATGGAAGTTTTGGAGGAGACCGAACAGACACTCTTAATGGATTCATGCCATGCAGGCATTGAAGGGCGGTACGACCGCGGGAAATGGCGCCGTATGAAATTCAAGTGATGAGATACTGGGCAAAGGGAAGGTGAATCATGCCGAGGACCCCAGGTTGGAAAGCAAAACGCCACAAAAGGCAAAAATATACTTGATAACAATTTTTTCGCTCACAAATTGTTATCACAAAAAAAATAGACAGTTCTTGAGTAAACTCTCTCTTTAAATTGGGTAAAGGTGAAAAATCATAGAAGATATCTAAAAGCCCCAAATTTCGGAATTTCGTTTATATGAAGCATATATATGACTGATCAAAAAGAGGGGTTATTAGATATCCTCCATATTCATTTTGCATGAAAATTTATCTCTACAATGTCA
>DATMXW010000094.1:0-14615 GCA_035561295.1 Methanospirillum sp.
CTCTTCAGATTAGTATTGATGCAGATTAATTCATATTGTACACTCATTCATTTATTACAATGGTCCCCCTATCATACTCATAACCCTGCCCATCCTCTACTTCTGATCAGGAGATTCATCATATGCTAAATATAATTGAAGCACGCGATTTGACAAAGATCTACGGTGACCTTACTGCAGTTGATAATGTATCTCTAAACGTCGAAAAAGGGGCTCTCTTTGGGCTTCTCGGCCCTAATGGATCTGGAAAGACCACAATGATCAAGATACTGACAGGACAGATACATCCAACAAGCGGCTCAGCGTCTGTTCTCTCACATGACCTGAATAAAAATCCAATCCTCGTCAGAGAATTGGTTGGGATCATTCCAGAACAAGAGACTCCACCAAGTTTCCTTACCGCTATGGAGTACTTATCTTTTGTGGGGAATATCAGAAACATTCCTGATCTTCAAAGACGTGCAGACTGGTGGTTTGAGTTTCTGGATTTTGCCGATAAAAAAGATGTTCTCTGCAAAGACCTCTCACGGGGAACCCGTCAGAAGTTGATGTTCACCCAGGCATTCATCCACCAGCCCACTCTGGCACTTATTGATGAACCACTAATCAATTTTGATCCAATTATGCAAAGAACAGTTAAAGATTACCTGGTTCAGTATGTCAAGGAAGGAAATACAATTTTTCTATCAACACATATTCTAGCCATCGCAGAAGAGATCTGCTCAGGATTTGCAATACTGCATAAAGGCAAACTCCTTCATACCGGAACCGTATCAGAACTGATAGCAAAAGATCTCCACCTGGATGATTTTTTCCTATCTCTTGTCAGAAAGGATCACCATGAATAAGCTCTTCTGGTACATGGTGAAGGAAGAATGGCGGATTCACTCCACCATGTTTGGAAGCCTAAGTTTTGCCATGTTTCCAATAATGATATGCGGAATTGCTTTTATGGGATCGTTCCTTCTGCCACTCATGAGGAATGCTCTTCCCCAGGGCAATCTATCCCTCATTATTCATTCAAATTACCTTCTTCTCGGTTTTATGGTGGGAGCTTTCGGGCTTCTTGGTAATGAAGCAATGAACCGCCGATTTGGACAGGCAAGTCTCCTTGCATACTCTGCACGAAATCTGCCACTATCTGACCGATATATCTTCACTATCTTTGTTCTGAAAGATACTTGTTACTATTTTATCCTCTGGGTTTTTCCTTTCGTATTAGGATATCTTGTAGCATCCCCATGTATAGGAGTCCCTCTTGCATCCCCCTTCTTGCTTACTCTAACACTCACAATATCATTTCTCTTCGGACTATCCATCGTTTTTTTTCTTTCTATGATTTATACCCGATCTAAGCGTGTACTAACCGGTATCCTAGTAGTTCTTGTTCTTATAATATCCTTAATAATACTCCTTTTAGGCACAAATCCGGTACTACTCTTTCCCCCGGTTATGCTCTTTCAGAAGTTTTCCTGGATAACCCTTATCAGCTCAGTAGGAACAATTCTTATCCTATTTAGTTTCTCTATCATCCTGTACACTCCCGAAAATTCTTCAACCTCGAAACGGTATCAGAATGCTCTGCATCCTCTTGCTCTTCGTCTCTCCCCGTTTCCGTACCCGATACTTGCAGCAAAGGACATTATTGATCTGTATCGGAGCGGTGGTGCAATTGGTCAGACATTATTCTCTTTTATCATTCCCCTCACCATTATCTGGTTCTTCCTATCTCTGACAAATGGCTACCTCCCTCAAAGAAATATACTTTTTTTATTTTCCATAACAACCGGGGTTATCGCCTCGACCATGTATACCTGGCTGACGGCCTTTGATTCGTTTAGTGCATACGCCTGTCTTCCCCTTAGTATCAGGACCATCATTACCAGTAAAATTTCAAGTTTCCTGCTGCTTCAGATTATTCCAATAGTGTATGTGTCACTCATAAGCCTGGTATCAGGCCAAAGTGAATTTTTAATTCCAGCCATTGTTCTCTGCCTTTCGATATCATGTTTTGCTCTGGCAGTTACCATATGGCTCTGTGGTCTTTCACCCCAGGTGATGGTATATGATGTCACTGTGATGATTCGGTATTTTATAGTGATCGGAATTGTAACCACCGTCTGTAGTTCTCTTGCTTTTACAAACCCCTGGCTATCACTCTTCTCAGTTCTATTGATTATCCCGGCTTGGGTACTAATTCATAAAGGATTTATCAAATGGGAGGACCTTGAACAACCTATGTACTAAATTCTGAATTACTATCACCACCTATAAACTTCATTTTATCCTTTGGGATCCAGTTACGACCCTGTTTATCCTTCATGTGGTTATCAGGACTCTTGAGCGATGATGGTTAGTCTGATAATTCAGTATGATTCTTCATCATCAGAATCAGATGTCAACTTCGCCTCTGCATCATCCTTACATTCATTCTCATCCAGTTCCCCCTTCCCTTCTCTCCTTTTTCTGATATTCAGGCGTATCTCTTCTTTTCTGCTGATTAAATCAATTGATTGAGTAATAATCAGACTTGTTGAGAATCCGACCAACGTTCCGAGAAGAATCTGAATATTACTGATACTTCGAGTAATAAAGCGGTTTTCAAGGTTGAGAAGGAGATCTGAACCCGAAGGATCTGCATTAAATTCATATATGGCCAGATTATCACCGGATACCTTAAACCGGGAGGAAGCAGGAACCGATGAGATGAGATCATAGTTACGAGGGATCCGAACCTGGGTTTTATACAGAGTTACCTCATGGAGCTCCGGAGAGATCCCTTCTCCGGAATAGTAGAGAGGAACGACAAAGATAATCTGTGAGAGAGATGGGTGGCGGATAAGACCATGGAGATAAAATTCAATCCCGTAGTAATCCTTAATTTTATCAGGTTTAACAACCAGAAGGCCCTTTTCCCTGGCAAGAGAGAGATTTTCATAGGAGCTGTAGGGGATTCGGGATGCATACGAACTCTCAACGATCTTCTCAGGGATCACGGGTGGGATCTTCCCCTGCATCGTCAGAAAAGAGATATTTGTCGTATCAGGAGGGATAATAATCATACATCTGGACTGATTCTTCCAGCCATTCAGTTCAGTGAGCACAACCCTAAGGGTATCAGTCTCAATGTCTGATACTATCCCCATGAAATATGCGGTCTTGTCAGAAGAGGTAGTCAGAACACCGATATACTTTGCTTCCTCAGGATAATTTGAGGTGGTCTCTGAGAGACAGACAATGATAGATACAGTAATAATAAAGACAAAGAGTCCCAAAATGAGTTTTAGAACTGAAGATTCTTTAAAAAATGGATGAAGAGCCAAAAGTTATTCACCAAATTCGATGTACCGAATCACTTGGTAGATCCGTGAACGCTTTTCTGGTACCAGGTGGTAAATTTGTAGAACCATTCCCTTTTCCTTACATCTCCACCCGGGTTACTACCCCGTGTACCTTATGGGGTGGCAGACGATAGTACTGGACAAAAGACGGGCAAAGCCGTTTGAGGACGTAAAAAACCTGCCAGATAATATTACCGGTTACAATCTCCTCCATTCCATAAAAGATAGTCTTCTCCTCAATTCCCTCTTCTCTGATGATTCGCATCAGATCTATCACCTGCATATAACCATATTTGATCGAAAGATGGGAGAGACCAGGGGCGATCCCCTCTTCAAAGGTTCGTTCAAGACCATACGGTTTATCAGTAATATCCAGAGAGATGATCACATTGACATGATACATGATCTCATTGTTGAACATAGTTCTGGAAATATAGGCGGGAACCTGCTCCATGGATCTGGCAAAATATATTGCGGTACCTTTCAGGTGTCTGCCGCCCTCATAACTCTTAATATATTTTTTCAGGAACTGACCACGGGTTAGAGGCCGCATTGCCCGATAAAGTGCCTTTTGCCCATGAGTATAGATCAGAATTATCGAAAAGGGAATTGAAGCGATCAGGAGTGAGAGATATCCACCATGGGTGACTTTTGAGAAGGTGGAGAGGAAGTAAGTCATATCAAGAACTGTCACAAACACTGCAAGAGCTGCATGAAAGTATTTTCGTTTCATGAGAAAGATACTAACCATGAAGGTTCCGGTAATGGACATCGTTCCGGTGACTGCAAGACCATACGCATTTGCCAGACGCTCAGAGTATTGAAACAACAGAAGAACCAGGATTACTGCAGTGCAGAGGAACCAGTTTACTGAATTTATATATATCTGAGTTCGCATCTCATCAGAAGTATAATCAATATGGAGCATTGGAAGGAGATGAGTGGTAATTGCCTGGTAAATAATTGAGAAGATTCCACTAATGACCGCTTGTGATGCGATAATGGTCGCGGCTATCATAAGTACCAGGAATGGAATATACATGATTTGAGCCTGTGCGAAAACCATTTCAAAGAGTGGGTTTTTTACATCAATATGTCTCAGCAGAAACGCAGCTTGTCCAAGATAGGAGAAGAGAACTGCAACAAATACCATCGCCCATGCCCATTGGATTGGTTCGCGTCCAAGGTGACCCATGTCTGCAAAAAGGGCTTCAGCTCCGGTTGCACAAAGGACAATCAGGGACATAGCAAGAAAAGCTGTTGCTCCATTGTGTAGGAAGAAATTTAAAGCATAGATAGGATTGATAGCCAAAAGTACCTGAGGTGATGCAATAACCGATAACAGGCCGGTGAAAAAAATTGTGATAAACCAGAGGACCATCACCGGACCGAATGCTTTAGAGACGCCTTCAGTCCCCCGCCTCTGAAAATAAAAGAGCCAGCAGGCGATGATGATGGCAAGAAGAATAAGCCATTCCTGACCGATAAATTCAAGGCCGGGAACCTGCCTTATTCCTTCAACCGCAGAAAGTATACTAATAGCCGGAGTTATCACACACTCACCTATCATCAGGGAAATCCCAAGGATAGCTATCAGAGTAAAGATAGTTGTTGCCGTCTGATGTTTCATCAGTGGAAGCAGTATCCCTTTAAGAACGAGTGTTCCTCCTTCTCCGGTCTCAGCAAGTTTCATAGCAAGTATCGTGTACTGGATAGTCACCATCACAGTCAGAGTCCAGAATATGAGTGAAACCGCACCCATGATATTTACTTCTGTCGGGGGGATGAAGAGAAAAAGAACAGCAAGAGTGTATATTGGGCTTGTACCTATGTCACCAAATACCAGTCCGATTGATTTAATGATATTGGCAGGAGTTGGAGTACTTTGCATGCTTGTGTACTCATGTATCTGAATAGAACAGATAAGATACTTCCCAGCACAAGGATATCAACAGAAGAATATCAGTTTAAAGATATTCTATAAATCTTGTAATCTGGGGGGGAGAACCAAATCCATATACTGCATCCCCCGGACTAATAACAGAATGAACATCTTTTGGAAAGATAATCTCACCCTGATGATCTATCGCAAGAATGGTAATTCCAGTTTCATTCCTAATCTCTGATACAGAAATCGAAGATTCTCTTTTGACATCATAGTATCTGACCACCAATAGGTGTTTTCCCTGCATATTGATGATAACCTGACTGGATCCATAGAGAATTAGTCTTCCTATCGCCTGGGCAATGATCGATGGTACGTTAATAACATAGTTTGCTCCTGCCTGGTAAATCCACCTGGCTGAATCTGGATCTTTTACCCGGGTAAATATGGTAATAGAAGGATTAAGCTGACGTGCCATTAAGGTTGTAAAGAGGTTGATATCATCATCATTGGTTACGGTGAGAAGAAACTGGGCATCGGCAATCCCTGCTTCAATGAGAACTTCTTCCCGCTCAGCACTCCCGATAATCGTGGGTCTTCTCTTCTCATCTGCATCTATAGTCAGGCATGATATGCCAAGCCTATTGAGATCTCTGCCGATCATCACCCCCATATCCCCATATCCTGCGATAATCGCATTTAACTGAGATCCATGTGGCGTAATGAACTGATCCTTTACCATTCTAAAGAGATTTTTATTACAACCAATAAGGAGAAGCACTATGGATTCGTGAATGACATAATCATCGGATGGAAATATGAGATACGTCCCCTTATCAATAATTGCAAATATTCTGAACAAATATTGTTCAGGAAGGTTCAGATCACCGATAGTCTTGCCGATTGCCCGGCTATATCTGATGATGGGAACCCTGGATATCTGACAAGAACCAAGCGCACTTGATGTCTTTTTCAGAACGTCCTGCATAAGTTCACTATCTGCAAGTACGACAGGATCGATATTTAAAAGTGCATGCATAGCAGTGATTGCACCCAGAATATCCTTGGTAGAGACAACTTGATCAGCACCGCATATTTTAAGATACTTCTCAAACAGGTTATCCGTGATAACCACAATCACTTCAGCGGTGGAGAAAGAGCGAATTCCAAGGGTAACTCTGACCGAGAGTCGTTCCTCCAGGAAAAGAATGATATACGCAGCATTTTTAAACCCGGCAGCTTCCCAGGTCGTTTCATGGTGGTAATCACCCCAGATAACCTGTACATCAGGACCCATATCTGCAGCGAGAACAAGAGCTTTATCTTTGTCATCTTCGATAAGGACAATGGCTGCATCAATAATTAACAGATTGTCTATGACTTCTCTGATGAGCGGTGAGTACCCAAAAATGATAACATGATCTTCAGGGCGATAGGTTAGGACCTGAGGGGGAATTGGTTGGATCCGTGACTGAATCATTGGAGTTACAAGCAGATTGATGACTCCAAAGAAAAGAATGATACCTGACACCATTATCAGAATAGCAATAATTGTCATCTGATCGGTTTGAAACGGCATAAATTCACCATACCCCACCGTAGTAATGGTCTCAAGGACAAAGAGAAGGGATTTAATTATTGAGACCTCTTCACCCTCAAATCTTGGATAATAGTACCAGAAGAGGAGGACATAAAAAAAAATGGTGAGGAGAAATGCCCATAAGTACAGGATAACCTTTAGCCGGTAGGAGTGTGCCAGTCGTGTTCTAAACCGAAGATAGATCTTCCTGATATCAAGCATTTTGAGTCCTTATCGCCGGGAGTGTATCAATGGATGTACCAAATCATTGTCAGGGAAAGATATCAGTCTTCGCCAATCGTGTCCGAATACAATCAGAGATATAATCCAGACCATGCCTGTGCAGGTGGGCGATACTTCGGACCGGTTAGATTGTTGGAATAATAATAGTTGGCAAAAGCATCTCTCCCAGAATAGAGGTAGCAGTTGTGCACAACATATATGCATTAGAGATCTGTACGGTTTTATATAAACAAGATAAATATAATGCGGTATCACCGATACCACCGTCCAGCCCCTTCGATCACCCCTGCCATTTAGGGGCTGGAATACAATTCTTAAGCACTGTAATCTTTTGCTCTAATTTGAACATATATTCTGATTTTCTCTAAAAACGCCATGAGGAACCATTATCTCAAACCGGACACCTTCTCCTGGATTTCCGATCTCCCGAATCGTGCACCCTGAAGACTGCAGAATCTCTCTAACCAAAAATAACCCCAGACCAGTATTTCTCCCAACACCTCGTTCAAATATCTTATCTTTGGCTGATTGTTCTACTCCGACACCATCATCCTCTACCATGATGGACATGCCTTCGTCTGTCAGTACTGAGTAAGCCCTGATAATTGTAACATGGCTGCCATGTCTGATAGAGTTTTCAAGCAGATTATATAAGGCCCGTTGAAATATCGGGTCTACATAGATAAAAACCTCTGAAAGCTTGTTATCAATGATAATATCCTGGATTGGAAGTTGAGAGACGGCTGTATCTAATGCGATACCAGCATCAATCCATTGGGCAGGTTCAAGTCCCAGACTCTGATAATCACGGCTAAATTCAAGAAGATATCTGATGCCATCAATAGCTTCCTGGCCGCGGGTAACCTTTTCTCTGACCAAAGTACTGATCCCTTCTTCATCAGTTACCAGATCTAGAAATCCTCGCAGAGTTGTCAGATTATTCAAAATATCATGCCGGGTGAGGTCAGCAAGCAGGGTAAGACGTTTATTTGCCTGGACGAGCTCCTCTTTTATCTCTTTACGGCGGCTGATATCCCGGGCTATGATCTGAACACCGGTAAACATACCATTATGGTTGATTGGAGTAATACTGAGCTCAAGAAAGACAGTATGACCATCTTTTCTCCTGAAGCTTGTTTCAATATCACCACTTTGCCCTCGGGAACGAGTTTTTTCTAGAGCATCCCCGACAATATCTCCTTCTTTTGCGTTGAGGAAATATATAAACGGCTTATGGAGGGCATCATCAGGCTCATATCCGGTAATATCACGAAAAGATGGAGAGAGATATGACAAAATAAACTGATCCGTGAGAAGGATTATCAGATCACCACTTCGCTCAACAAGACCACGATATCGTTCTTCATTTTCCCGAAGTTGCTGTTCCATCAGTTTACGATCACTAATATCAGTTGCAACATCAATATACCCCAAAAATCTACCATCTGGGGTAATTCTTGGTATAGCAGTAGAAAGGAGCCACGTTATCCCTCCGGAAGGGTGGCAGATCCGATACTCACCAGAGAAGACGGTTCGATTTTTAAAAGATACCTTATATTCATAAATAATCCTGTCACGATCATCAGGATGTAAGGTTTGGCGCCACAATTCATCAGGGTCATCTGATGTACCAGCAATGAAAATCCTCCAGGCATTATTAAAGTATGTGATATGACCTGCTTCGTCACCAATAATAATAAATACGGGAGCCTGTTCAGCCAGGCGTCGGAATCGTTCTTCAGATTCTGCTAGTTCTGCAGATCTACTCTGGAGATCATCATAATTCTGCCGAAGATTCTCCTCTGTCGTTCTGATCTGCTCATATGCTGCTGCCAGTTCAGCAATTTTTCTCTGAAGTATCTCTTCTGTCTTCTTCCTTCTGACGATTCCCCAAAGACCAGTCATCAGGAGGGTCAATTGCCTGACATCCTCATCATCATATGGTTCTTCTTTGTTGGCAACTCCGGTCACCATCACAATATGATCCCCATCATAGACTGGAATACCCAGATGCCTTCTGATAGGTACATGCCCTTCGGGAACACCTTTCCGAAGACTTGAAATTGCAGAGTAATCATTGGTTATTACGGCCTGTCGCTTACGAATTGTCTCACCCCATAACCCTGTTTCACTCACCATATACTGGCTGGGTTTTTCAGAAACCCTGCAATCCGCCATAGCAGCATCTGACCAAGAAAAAATTGTCATTACCGATTCATCATCATTAACAAAGGCAATATACCCGTATTTACTCCCCGTTATTACAACAGCCCGATTCAAAGCATAATCAATAATATTCTTGAGGCTGGAATCCCTCATCCCGTATAGGGACATCATCGACTCAAGCCTGAGCTCATTTAGAGTCCGGATCTCCAGATCACGTTTCCGTGTTGTAATATCACGAATTATGGCATGAAGAATCTTTTTTCCATGTAGAGTGATCTCTGTCAGATTAATCTCTGTATCAACCAGGGTTCCGTCGGGTCTTTGAATCTGCCATTCAAAGACTTCTGTATTACCGGAAAAAGCTATCTGGATATGCTCTAAGGCCATGGCTTTAGCGCTCTTACCTCCGGATTGCCAGGGAGCAGAAAAATCTTCAAGGCCCCTTCCAATAATCTCATACCGCTCTCTGCCTATCAGAGGTTGACATCGCTGATTACAGTCGACCACAAATCCCTGATCAAAAATAAGGATAGCTTCCCCTGCTGCCTCAAAGAATTGCCTGAATGTCTCCTCACTCTCCCGGAGTTGTGTCGATGCCTGCCGCGCAACTACGGCCAATTTGATCTTATGTGCCAACTCTGTAAATTGTGCCTTTGGATCTCCTCCTTTCTGGAGATAAAAATCTGCACCTGAATTTAGGGCCTCAATAACGACCTCTTCCCGTCCTCTTCCCGTAAATAGTATAAACGGGATTTCAGGGTATAGTGCACGCACATTTCTCAGAAGAGCTATACCATCCATCTCAGGCATTTCATAATCTGATACAATGGCATCAAATGACCCTTCAGAGAGAGAAATCATGGCTTCATTTCCGCTATTTGCCTGAACGATAAGAAAATCTCCTGAACGTTCAAGAAAAATTTTCCCAAGATCCAGAAGGACTGGTTCATCATCAACTAACAGTACAGAGATCATAATTCAGGCTTTGGAGTACTTCATCTGCCTTTTTCATATTTAGGCGATATCCTGATCACCCGAAAATACTATGTATGGTGGCAAAAAAAGGGTATACTTATGATATCCGTGATCATTCTACACATGTTACCGTATATTCTCTGTATCACCCTCATTTCCTTCAATTTCGGCAGAAAAAAAGAAGAGCGCAAGAAGATTGAGAAACTGGAATGGAGCGTCCCCATTCCTCCGGATCTCCTCGGACAACTCAGAGAATTCTCCCCTCTCTCAATATCCCGGACTTCAGGAATATATCTGGATGATGTCTTTGATATCCTAAAAGGAAACCGATCCAGAAGTTCACCTGAACTTGTTGAGAAACTTCAGGAAACGGTAGAGAAATTACTCATTGCAGAAGAAGCACTGAATCGAGAAGCTGCAAAAATTGGTTTTATGATAAAGGGATTTGACATGATAGACCAGATTGAGCATAAAAAGATTGATGAACCAAAAAAACAGATCCCTGAAAAGACCGGGTAAAAAAACCATCTCCTCAACGTATGGAAGTGCTTTCTTTCATATATTCAATCATACGGTTTTTCTTTAAAATCGCCGCTGCAGCTGCGCGATCAACACCGGCCTTCATCTCTTCAAAATCCCGACTTTTCTTATCAACCATTTTTTTCAAAGGAGTATACGCTGCTTCCCTAAATCGTGGTCTGAATTCTTCAGGTTTTCCATCTCGTATCAGAACAGGTTCTGATGCCCCTTTTTCTACACAACCAATCTCGGCCACTTTTACCCCGACACCCTCAATTACCCGGCAAAGGCCTGATGCCACTTCTTCCGGAGCGATAATCAAAAGAGCATCAAGTGAGACACCAAGCGGATCTATCTCAAGACCTTCAAGCAGTTCCCTGACTGAAGGTTCTACAAGGCCCAGAACCGGTTCCTCCTCGACAACAAACCTTGCACCGGCAGTCTCAGCCATCTCAAAAATATCACCTCGAAGACCACCATTTGTAACATCTGTCATTGCGTGAATCTTCTCCAGAAGATCACTCTTCAGGAGCGCATCTGCAGATTTGAGAAACTGAAGGTTAATTGTTTTATCTACAATTTCAGGGAATCCATAGTAAAGAGCAGTAGTTGCAATAGTCCCCCCACCTGCCCCCTCCGTCATGAGGAGAATGTCGCCGGGCCTGGCTTCTCTGCGGGCAGTAATATGATCAGCAACACCAACACATCCGACACACCCGGTCATCCTATCACCAATAACCATATCTCCGCCAATTCGAAGTGTCGACCCTGATACCAGGGGGACATCCATCACTTCACCAACAGTAGTAATACCTGCGGTGTAATCAAAGATCTTTGAGACATCCCCATCATCGGCCACATGGATATCTGAAAAGAGCATCACTGGTTTTGCTCCCATAACATAACAATCGCGGAGTGTTGCCCTGGTGACATGAAAACCGGCAAGATATGGAAAATCTGAAAGACGTGAATGCATCCCATCAACAGTGCATACAATAAACTGGCCTCCTGCTTGCACGACGCCAGCATCATCCATTTCATCAACGCCAACATTTGCACTGGTTTTACCGATGATCTCGGCAATTTTTCGGTGTGCATAAAAGTCACCAGTTCCCCGCGATCCTACACCAAATTCTCCCATGGTAACTTCAGCGCGGGAACAAGTCAAAATATCTCCCTGAAGATTGCGGGTATTCTTCACCTCAGTCATCACCGCCTGAGCAAATTGATCTGCATACCCGGAAGAGACAGGTTTAATTTCACAGATTCGGGAGGATAGTTCCCTGATGATATCGGCTTCTGCCCTGCCGTGATCAAGATTTCGACGGACATAGCCCTCAACATCCATGCCTCTTTGTTTGCACAGGACCTATAAATAATAAAAGGAATGTATCATCAGACTGACATTCTAAAGATGGTGAGATTCAGGTCTGCCTTTGATATCCTGTCTCTCCCATACCATACGTACATATGTCTGATCTATCAGGCTGAGGTATCCCGATGTCACATAGAGTACTCTTCATCAGATTTCTTATCCTCACCACTGTTATTGCCCTAATCGGAATAGGCATAACCACCGGGACACAAAACCTTTCCCTCCATCAAAATAATCCCAATTATCCCATATCATATACCCCGCCGATAATTGAGAAGAATGTACCCCCTAACTTATGGCAACAGAAACTTACCACTGACCTTGTACAGCTTCTCGACCCTGTAGCATGCTCCCCGGGTAAGGAGCCTGCAGATACTGCAAATATTCTGAATAGACAGGGACTATTAAGATTTGATAAGAATAGCAGCCCTGAGGTCGCGGTAATGATTACGATTAAGACAGGAGGAACAGCTAAACTGGTTCTGCCACTGCTCGCCAACAGTTCCAGTGATCTCTCAGACAATATTATCGGAGGATGGATACATATTAGCGATCTTCCCAAAATTGCATCGTATGAGGGAGTAAAGCAGATCAGTACCAGTATTCCTTCAGTAGGTTCTTCACTTTCTTACGCTACAGAGCACTATCAATCAACTGCTCCGGATGCAAATAGCACAGCAACTTCAGTCGCAATTTCACCAGGCACACCATTAGAACCTCTCTTAATTCATTCAGATATGCCAGGAAATAATCAGTCAGGGGATTCAGAAAAATGGAGGCACATCCTCTCAACCGACCTGCTTCAGTTGGTAGATACCCGATATCTTTCACCAGGCCAATCTTCTGATAATGCTGTCAAACTCATGAATGCCACCGGAGTTCTCAGAAAAGGTCCTGATGGCATCGGCGAAGTTATAATCACAGCAAGGGGAGATCCTGATGCAATACGTAATGTTAGAAATTTTTTCAGAATAATGAATTCAGATCCTCTTACCGGGCGAATCGCCGGATGGATTACCCTGGAAAATATGACCAAGGTGGCTCAGGAGGGTGGAATTATTTCAATAATGACTCAAATTCCTCCTTATACTTCAGGAATAAAAACTGAAGGGGATGCGTTGATCCATGCAAATGATCTTCGAAATAGCACTAACCTCACAGGAAAAGGGATAAAGATAGGGATAATATCAGATGGTGTTGAAAGTATTCAGCAGATCATTGATGCCGGAGACCTCCCACAGAATACAACGATTATCAGAAACAACTATGGTGGTGATGAGGGCACTGCCATGCTCAAGATTGTGCACGACATAGCTCCTGGTGCAGAATTATACTTTTTTGATAAAGGGAGTAATCCGATTGAATTTATTCAGGGGGTAGACCGGCTTATCAGTGCGGGGTGCACTATCATCTGTGATGATATCTCCTATCAGGAACCATATTTTGAAGATGGATACATTGCCAAAAATATTAAAGACCGCATTTTGTCATATGGAATTCTTTATATCACATCTGCCGGAAATTTTGCACAATTACATTATCAGGGACCATTTTCTGGTTATGAGAATCTCGGGTATTCCTGGCATAACTTTAACGGAACTAACAGTTCTAAAGACCTAATTTTAACTGTGCCTCCAGGATCCGCAGGAAATGTTGTTCTTCAGTGGAATGACCCCTATAGTCAGTCCTCAAATAATTATGACCTCTACATCTATGACGACCACGATCGGGAAATCGGAAGAAGTGTTAAAGAGCAGATAGGTCAGGAAGAACCAATTGAAAGTTATCCTTTTAATAATGATGGGGATAGGCCGGCAGATTATCATATCAGGGTAGTGCTGGCAGGAGGTGAAAATAAAACGATTGAACTGTATACTATTTCTTCAACCGGAAGTCAGGGTCGACTGGATCCTTATGTTACAGGAGACTCAATTTTTGGACAAGCAGCTCTTATCGATACCATCAGTGTGGCTGCCGCAAATTACTATCAGGATAATATTTCGGTTCAACCTTATTCCTCCAGAGGACCGGTTTCAATCTTCTATCCATCTCGCGAAATCAGAGAGAAACCAGATATCACAGCCCCAGACGGTATAAATATCAATACAGCACAGGGATGGTCATACAATTTTTACGGAACCTCCGCCGCAGCTCCCCATATCGCAGGAATGGCAGCCCTTATCTGGGAGGCTAAACCTATGCTGAAGAGGGAAGAGGTAGCCAAACTACTGATAGATGCCGTTCCCGGTGAAAATAAGAGATGGAATCCGGAAAGTGGATGGGGGATCCCAGACGGGCGATCTCTGATACCCTTGCTAAATCAGATTCCTTCACTATCCCCAAAGGTTCCCGAACTTAATCTTTCACGCGGGTTTCAACCTCGTGAATCTGATCAGAATCTTGCCATGATCCTCTATCCTGGTTGGAATATGATCTCAATTCCATATCCCTTACAATTTGGTGAGGATTCGAGTACCCTTTTTTCGTCTATAAATACAACCGGGCATACGATATGGAAGTATTCTACTGAAA
>DATMXW010000095.1:0-22966 GCA_035561295.1 Methanospirillum sp.
GTCAATGGTATGGTGTCAGGGACTGCAAGCGATAAGGCATTAGCAGCTATTGATCAGATCAGTCAGCAGATGACCGAGGTTCACGGAGTGGCCCGACGGCTTGAGACTGAGGTCGGCAGGTTTATTGTATAAATAATTGGATAGATATGGAGCCTAGTTAGAAATAGGGGGCAGATATATATTTAAAAGGCTGGTTACCTGACCTCCTTGTCGAATATACCCAAACGCATAGATTATTCATAATTTTGATACAATATCTCATCTCTTCAGATTACGATTGATAGGTGGGTAACCTATGTATGGATGATATTTTTCTACAACCCCCATGATTATGACTGAAATGAGGAAGGAACAGATACCTGCTCTCGAAATAATCATTAAAAAACTTAGGGAAAGCACATTTTCGAAATATCATATCTCATGCCTTGCATTATTTGGGAGTTATGTGCAGGGAACCGCCACTGAACAGAGTGATATAGACATTCTGGTAGATTTTGACAGACCGATTGGTCTTGAGATTGTAGATTTAAAGGATGAACTTGAAACCATCCCGGGAATTCAGGTTGATCTTGTACCCCTGAATGGATTAATGAGAAACAAAAAATTATACCGTTTAATTAAGGATCACCTTGTGTATGTCACCCCGTGAACAGACCTTGTTTCTTGAGGAAATTCTGGAGGCAATAGAACAAATTCAGAATTATGGAGGAGACATCGCAAGAGTCATTTCTATCTGATCAAAAAACCATAGATGCAGTTACCCGACGACTTGAGAATACCGGGGAAGCCCCAAGCCAGATTAATGGTGAACTTCGGATAGATATTGCTCAGGTTATCCGCGATATACTGGAATCATAAAAATATATACCTGTTTCAGATCTTTCTCTCACTGATCTTACCTGAACCATCCCGCAATATATAACTCAGATCTTCTCACATACTCAGTTCCAAGCCACAAGATTGGTGTTGCAAAGAGCAGAATTGGAATAGCATTTGAGAAGAACCAGGTACCGATTGCCTGGTGGTACATGCCGGCGGGGATATACCCCCCTGATGCCAGCCAGTGCACTCCCCATACAGCACCGGCAAGCGGGCCTCCGATCACCCCGAATAGCAGAAATATTGCGATATCGCGCCTGGAGCGGAGTCCCGGATCTGCTGAAAGTTCCCGAAACGCGACAAGCGGAATTGCAGCCTGCCAGAGATCTGCAAGAATAAACGGCAGGATAAATCCGATCTGGTACCCTTCAAGGAAGTACCCGGACAGGACCAGGCCGGTATACATTGCGAGCACTCCCCACCCTCCAAACCAGAGTGCAGAGAGTATCATCACCACGGCGGCAATGAAGAAGGCGTTCACACCTGCAAACCAGGGAAATTCAATCCCTGCATACCTGGCAGTTATTGCGACCCCGAGAACCATGAACAGAAAGAGGATGAAGAGGACTGCAGGATGAACCGGTTCAGTCCCTGATGCGGAATTCATAACACTTCTCCTTATCTGCATGGAAGGTGAACCTTTAGAATATACCGATCCTCCCCTTCTGTCAGGCTCTCTGCCGTCATTCTGATCATGGTACCCATACCGTCCTGTATTAAGAATCCCCGTGAGTACCCGGTACTCTGGGGTTTTTTCCTTCTTCTGGCAGCCTGCTACCTCGTTATGTTCATGATAGTCCCATTGAACAGTCCGACCCCTCAAAAAGATGAACCTCCGCTCCGCATCGGGTTCTCCTGTGAAGATAACCCGGTTCTGCTTCTGGTCGCAGATGATCATCAGATATTCAGAGAGTATGAACTAGATATCAGGATGCAGGAGTATTCCTCATCCAGAGCGGTAATGGAGGCATTCAGGAAAGGAGAGGCTGATATCATCTATACTAATGACATTCTGGCCATGCAGGCGATCAGGGATGATGCAAACCTCACGATCATCGGGAGCACAAGTCGCAGGAATGATACGATGCTCTATACCCGAGCCGGAGTTGATGTGAATACCCCCCAGGGATACAATATCACCATCGGGATTCCACCCTCTTTAAGTACATTCTATTTTATTGGTCAGTACCTGCAGGCTTTTGAGATAGCAGATGAAGAAATCTCTCACATAACCGGTGAGACGAGAGAAGAGGGGGATTGTTGTCAGTGCTCTCGAGAACGTCCAGAACTTCCGATGATAAGAGTCGCAGAACCGGCAGTTCTCCTCGATGGATTCTGCAACGGCACATTTGATGCAATAGCCGGTTCAGGCCTGAGTCTGGATATGCTTTGCAGCCCCGTATCCGGAACGGTTAATTCAACTCCCCTGCAGGGAGGAGAGAGATATTATACCCTCCTTGCAGTACAAACCAATCTGGTTGATCAGTACCCTGATCAGACAGAACGGTTTATCAGGTCACTTGCTGCTGCCCGGGATATCGTCAGGCATGATCCATCTGGTGCAGAAGACCTGCTCCGCTCCCGGTCAGAGCATTCTGAAGGGTGCCCCTTGGGAAATGTCAGCAGAGATGACACTCGTCTCTCCCTGGATCAGAGTCTGATTACAATGATGGAGAAAAAGGCGGATTGGATGGATGCACGTGATAGGGATGGTAATTACACAATTCCAAACATTCTGAATGTGATCAACTGGACCCCCCTGGAGACGGTAGATCCCTATGCGGTGAGTATAATCCGCTGATATCATGAAATTTCGATCAACCATCATCCTGATCATGATCTTCTTCGGGCTGGCAACACTCTTCATAGCCGGTTCTACCTTCATCTCGATCCAACATGCGAAAAACTCCATCGATCAGACCAACCGGGCAAACTCCATTGCCATCGGTGCATTTGAACTGGATCAACTGACCCGGGAGTACCTTGAAACCAACGAGGATCGCCCCTTAGCTCAATGGGATTTGAAAGTCAGATCTCTCTCCCGTGAACTAAATCTGTTGGTTGCAAAGAATGAAGAAGAACAGATTCTCATCACCCAGATCAAATCTCATTATGATCAGATTCGCCAGGATTTCTCTATTATATCAGAAGATTACTCGTCGGTGATTGGTTCTGGTGGAAGAAACCGGTACCGTCTACCCAGTGTATACAAAGAAGACCTGGAAGGCACATTTGAAATAGATGAGGAAGAGCGAATCTTCGAAAAAAAGTGGGCTGCACGAGAACGGATTTCATCCCTTTCCCAGGACCTCAGCCAGGAAGCAACCCAGCTCGCACGCCTGATTCAGGATGAGGCACAGAGAACCCAGGAGCAGAGCAATATCTTAACTCTTCTTCTGATCTTTATCCTGACCGGTTTTATCCTCCTCGGTTATGTTATGGTGGAACGTCCCATGATTCACGCCGTGAGTTCTGTTGTCGAAGGAACCGATCTGATTGGTTCTGGGAATCTCACCCATCGGATCTCGTATGACCGTGAAGATGAGATGGGAACCATCAGCAAAGCCATCAACCGGATGGCAGAACGGATCGGGAATGAGATGGCATCACGGGTCGATCTCCAAACTCAGGTCAGGATACGTGAGGATGCTGAAGAGGAGCTCAAGCAGAAGAATGACGAATTAAATGGGCTCAATCTGGCGGTAACCCAGAAGAACCAGGAATTGACTCTGGTGCAGAATGAGCTGAATGAGCGTATTCGTGAACTCTCGATCAGCCGTCGGGAGTTGGCAGAGAATGAAGAACGGTTCAGAGTACTCTTTGAACAACTGCCAACCGGGATCCTCCTTGCAACCCCGGATGGCATTACCACCATGGTCAATCCTGCATTTGCAAGAATGGTTCAGTATCCCCCAGGTATGATTATCGATGGCCACTATCGCATCTTCACTCATCCTGATGATGAGATCGTGATCTCTCAGGCTATCGATCAGGCGAGGCAGGCTGGAGGGGCTGCAGAACCCTGTGATGTCCGTCTCATCTCCTTTAGCGGGCAGATTGTCTGGGGTCTCTTCAGGTTTTATTCATTCCGAATCGGGGATGGATCCCCTGACTATCTGGTTGTCAGTGTTGAGGATGTTACCGAACGCAAACGTGCTGAAGAGGAACTCGCGTTTCTTGCTGCTATCATTCAGTCAACTGATGATGCCGTCATCGGTCTCTCACTGGAGGGGGTGATTACGGCGTGGAACGACGGTGCCACCCGGCTCTTTGGCTATCCATCAGATGAGACGATAGGAAAAGTGATATACGACCTCATTCCGCAGGAACAGGCTGACAGGTTTCGCAGTGGCGTTGAAAGCCTGAATGCCGGAGTGAAGGCTGCCAGCCATGAGGTGAACTGGACCAGGCGGGACGGAGAAGAGATAGTTGTATCAGTAACCATATCCCTGATCGTCTGTTGCGGATCGGTAAAAGGGATATCACTCATCTCTCGTGATATAACCCGCCAACGACAGATGGAGAGGCGCATTATTGCATCACTCAATGAAAAGGAGGTTCTTCTCCGGGAGATTCATCACCGGGTAAAAAATAACATGCAGGTGATCTCAAGCCTGATCTCTATTCAGTCCCGGACTATAGCGGATCCAAAGGTAAAAGAGGCCCTATCAGACATCAGGAACCGGGTACTCTCCATCTCGATGGTCCACGAGAAGGTGTACCAGTCAAACTCTCTCTCTGATATCAGGTACGGAGATTATCTGCGAAGTGTCACTGATCAACTCTGGCAGTCGTTCAAGATCGATCCCCGGCGGGTGACCATCGTGATTGATGCCGATGATATTGTGCTCTCTCTGGATCAGGCACTCCCATGCAGCCTGATCCTCAATGAGCTGATATCAAACTCACTCAAGTATGCGTTTCCTGACAACCGGTTCGGTGTGATAACGATAACCATCCGGGCTGGTGAAGGGCACTACCTGATAGACTACCAGGACAATGGAATTGGCCTGCCAGAAGATATTGACCTGCAACGTTCAGGAAAACTTGGAATGCAGTTGATCCGCTCCCTTACCAGTCAGCTCCATGGAGAGATCTCAACGGTATCCTGCGAAGGGGCTTGTTTCCATCTTTCATTTCCCCGTGTTCAGTTACGAACCAGTCCCATCTGATGATGAGTACGAGGATATTGAGGAATAGTGTTTGCTTAAAAATGTGCGGACTTTGCTGGAATCAAGCCATCCGTTATCGAGTTGATTAATCACTTCATCGATGATCTCCACCTGTTTCATCACATCATCAGTCTTCTCGTAATCAAATGTGTTTACCAGAAGCGAGATGACCTGCAGCGGATTTCTGATCTTGTCATTGAGGATCTGAAACTTCTCCATGTTATCCTCAATCTGGCGCAGGCTCTTGTCAGCCATCATCAGTTCGATCGTCTTACGAGTGGTGATGTCTGTTAAATACATGAGAACTGCCCGGTTTTTATCCCTGCCTCCTTCTGCGAGGGGCGTCAGGATTGAGGTAAACCAGCGGGGGCCTTCAGGTAACGTGAGGATGATCTCTGTTCTCACCACTTCATTGGTGCTGATCACGGTCTTCAGATCGTCCCTAATTGCATCTGTGTTCTCGGGTGAGAGGAGCTCATCGATCTTCTTCCCTTCAATCTCCTCCGGGGTAAGGTGAATAACCCTGGCTCCGGCACTGTTCACAAAGCTGACATTCATCTCCTCGGTGATGACGAAGATAGGATCTGCAAGTTCGGCAATGGTGCGGTACCGGTGCTCTGACTGCCTGAGTTTTCGCTCCATTCCTGCCTTATACAGGGCCATACGAATCGTGGTGAGAATCTCCTGGTCTTTATAGGGTTTGAGGATATACCCGAACGGCTCAGCGGTGAGTGCCTGATCGATGGTACGGTTATCAGACTGGCCGGTCAGAAACACAATTGGAATATTGTACTGCTCTCTGATGATATCTGCCGCTGAAATCCCAGTCATCTGACCGCTGAGCATGATATCCATCAGGATCAGATCTGGTCGCTTTTCACCTGCAATAAGAACTGCTTTCTCACCACAGTCCACAGGGTCAAGAACTTCATACCCGTGATCCGAGAGGAGATACTGCATATCAAGTGCAGCAAGAGCCTCATCTTCAACGATAAGGATTCGGTCTGATGAACGATTGGGCATGGGAGCTGCACAAAAATCGGTGGGAAAGGACAAAAACATTTGGATATTATTATATTCTGAACCTGGCTATCTCTTCAGACAAGGTGACCACTGTTCTCTTCAGTTCCTCAGTCAGTCTGGTTATCTCTTCAATCGACTGGTAGGTCTTCCTGGTTGACTCTGCTGACCTGCCTGCAGCATCTGCTGAGTCTGCACTCACCTCTGCTGCCGTCTGGACCGTTGAGGTTAACTCCTCAGAGGTGGCTGACTGATCCTGGACCTTTCCGGCGATGGTATTCATCTGTTCGGATATCGTTCTGATAAGGTCAGATATTGTCTGGAATATCCCGATAGTCTCGTGAACTGCTGCTTCCTCCTGCTCAACAAGCGTCAGGGTCTCTGATACCACGGTCTGTGATGAATCGATCTCACCGAAGAGATCTTTAATGGTATCCTGGATCTCTGCAGCAGATCGGTTTGATCTGAGGGCGAGCCCTTTTATCTCGTCTGCTACGATACCAAATCCGGCCCCGGCATCCCCGGCACGAGCTGCTTCAATAGCTGCATTGAGTGCAAGAAGGTTTGTCTGTTCTGCAAAATCCCTGATTCGGTCGATGACTGCACTAATCCCTTCTGTCCTGTCTCCTACCCGCGAAATCGTTGCTGAATTCTTATCAACTGCTGTTCTGACCGCCTCCATTGCGTTCTGAAGGGATCTGGTTATCTCTGAACCGCTATTCGCCGAGACCAGTGCTGATTCTGCAGCAGTATTCACCTCGGTCACCTGGCCTGATATGATACCAATCATCCGGGCCAGGTTCTCCAGTGCCTGCAGGTTCTGTTCCATCGATATTCGAACCTCATTTGAAGATTTGCTCGCCGTATCAGACTGCTCTGATACCTGTCGTGCCTGATCTGCCACTGATCCGGTATGTGTATTCAGATTCTCTGATATCCCGGATAACGATGTCACCTCATTCTGAATGAGACGGACCATAGAACCGATCTGGTCCCCGATTCTGTTGAAAGAATCTCTGAACTGTCTGAATTCCCCGTTCACCTCGATGGATGAGTCAAACCGTTCGGTCAGATCCCCGGCTGCGTACCGCTCAGATATCCGAATCGCTTCCCGTACCGGTTCTCTGAACGCTGCCATGATATCATTGATTCCCAGGGCAAGAGTTCTGAACTCCCCTTCAAACACCTGAACTGGTATCTCTTCTGATATGGTACCTTCTTTTACTGCATCAGCAATGGTGATGATATTCTGGTTCAGCTTCCTCTGAGCTTCTCCATGGGCCTGCTCCTCCTCCATTCTGCCCTGGAGTGCTGTTGTCATCTCATTAAAGGCCCCGGCAAGTTCCCCTATCTCATCAGATGTCTGCACAACTGCCCGCCGGGTGAGGTCACCTGCTTTTACCTCCTGCACAGTGTTTGTCAGATCTGTCACCGGGCCGGTTATCCTGCCGGTAAAGAGGAAGAGGAAGAGGCTCCCAAGACATGTGACCAGAAATGCAATGAACAGCAACTGGAGGGTCAGCATCCAGGCATCTTTGGTGATCTCTGAAACTGGCGTGAGAATGATGATATGCCAGGGGGTACTCTCTCCTTCGAATCTGACCGGCACGATGACACAACTCATCGCCCCTTCTTTTCCGGTCATCTCCATCTCGCCCCTCTCTCCTGATAGGGAGGTAATAACTTCAGGGGTAAGAAGGGCACTGGCTGGATCGCCGATCAGATCCTGATGGCCAGTTGCCCCCGCGATCACCCCTTTCGGACTTACGATGATCATGGTCCGCATAGCTGGATCAGGGATGGCGTCTGTGATGTTCTGCAGGAATTCAAGTGATATGTCAGCACCGACCACCCCCCAGAAGGAATCGCCAACCAGGATGGGAGCCAATGCTGAAGTCATTAGGATCTCCTTTCCCTCGAGCAAATCCGGGTACGGTTCCATCAGGATGGTTTTTTTGGTCTCTTTTGGTATCATATACCATTCTGCATCATACTCAACACGGCTTCCATCAGAATAATCGCCTCTGATGATCTCACCGGTCTCTGCCCTGTACCACGAGACCTCAAACCTGCCTTCCTGATCGTACGGAAGTACTCCTGCGTATTTGGCATCCTGGCCATCAAATGCCTCTGGCTCCCAGGTGGTGTATATCTGTATCACCGAGGGGTTATTCATCATACTATGCTGTAGCATCGCAGCGATCACTTCCCGACTCACGGGTTCTGCTTCAGTTTTCAGGCCGGTAAATCCATCTGCAAATGAACCCACCGTGATGAGGGACTGGTGCACCGTATCCCGGTATAATCCAGATGCTGATTCTGCCAGGGCGATCTGATTCTGCCTGGCTGCGTCTATGGCACTGGCATGAACAAAAAAGGCTGCGATGGTGATGATAATGAGGGAAACAGCAAGCAGCAATAGGGTTGTTGGTATGGTGATCTTCCATCTGACCGAATCCGATATCATCTCTCGTACCGAACGTCGCTCCAGTTCACCCCTGTCTGTACTCATGCCCCCCTACTCCTGACCCTTATTCCTGATTGAAATATATGCTGTAATCAGGCAAAATCTCTTTGGGCTTGATATTTATAATGGTATTGGGTGGGCCTGGTGCTGTGTAGGTGTTCTGACAGCCACAGGATTGCTGAATTCTGGTCATCATATCTGATATTCCCTCTTATAGGATATCAGCCACCCAGAATCTCCCGCACCGGCGGGAAGATGATTGATCAATGGGGGATATCCCCAAATGTTCCCAAACCAAATAATCTCTCAGAAGATGACAATAGACACCGGGCAGAGTACACATCCTGATATAACGCCGAAACGGGTCGTTCTTTTTATCGCCGTTTTAGCCGGGTTTTTAACGCCTTTTGATGGTTCAGCGGTCAATATTGCTCTTCCGACCATCGGCGCAGAGTATCTGATGGATGCTATCTCTCTCTCCTGGGTATCGACTGCGTATCTGCTCTCTTCTGCTGTCTTTCTGGTTCCCTTCGGAAAGATTGCAGATCTCTATGGCAGGAAGAAAGTCTTCCTGTATGGGATTTCCATCTTCACTGCCTCTTCCCTACTCATGACCCAGGTACCAACTGCTGATATGCTGATTCTGGTCAGAGTCCTGCAGGGTATTGGGAGTGCCATGATATTTGGGACAGGGGTTGCTATCATTACCAATCTCTTCCCTCCCGGAGAACGGGGCAAGGCCTTGGGAATCTATATCACCTCTGTATACTTCGGGCTTTCAGTTGGTCCGTTTCTGGGGGGACTCCTGACTCAGTACCTTGGATGGCGGAGCATATTCTATATCAACGTTCCAATCGGCCTGCTTGCCATCTTCCTCATCATTCGGTATCTCAAAGGAGAATGGGCCGGATGTCGAGGGGAACGGTTTGACCTTGCCGGATCTGTCATGTATGGCATCGCCCTCATCGCCCTGATGTATGGGCTCTCCGAACTTCCCGGGCTATCAGGGGTTGTTCTGGTTCTCATTGGCCTTATTGGTGCAGGAATCTTTATCAAATATGAGCAGAGCATTCCCTCACCGGTTCTTGAGATGCAGCTCTTCTCTGACCGGGCGTTCACCTTCTCAAATCTGGCTGCCCTCATCAATTACAGTGCAACCTTTGCGGTCACCTTCCTGCTCAGCCTGGATCTCCAGTATACCAAGGGATTCACGCCTGAACAGGCCGGTCTCGTCCTGATTGCCCAGCCGGTAATGATGGCCCTTGTATCTTCCTTTGCCGGGAAGCTCTCTGATCGTATCGAACCACGGATTGTTGCATCTGCAGGGATGGGAATTACTACGGTAGGTCTGATCCTGCTTGTCTTCCTGACTGACACAACCCCAATCTGGTATATCATACTCAGTCTGCTTGCACTCGGTGTCGGGTTCGGGCTTTTTACATCCCCAAATACCAATGCAGTGATGAGCCGGGTTGATAAACGGTTCTACGGGGTGGCATCAGGAACGCTGGCGACGATGCGGCTTCTCGGCCAGATGCTCTCGATGGGAATTGCGATGATGATATTCGCTATTGTCATCGGCCAGGTCCAGATAACTCCTGAGTACTATCCGCAGTTCATGGCCAGTCTGCATATCGGGTTTCTGCTCTTCTCAGGCCTCTGCTGCCTTGGTGTTGTAGCTTCGCTCTATCGGGGGCCGGTAAGGTAACTGATTGCCGATCCTCGAATTGTGTGAACCACCCATTCTCCCGATTTTACTGGCCTCATCCGGTCTTCTTATACGCCCAGCTGGGGATGCCTATCCTGAACTCTGCGCCGGTACCCGGCTCCCCGGTTTCATGGATTGATATCTGGGTGATAGAGAGGATCTCTCGTATCAAAAAGAGTCCAAATCCGGTGTTTTTTCCAAATCCTTTCTCAAAAATATGGGTTTTATCTTCCGCGGTGATTCCTGCACCATCATCCGAACAGATGAGCGTCATCTCCAAAGCCGCCTCCTCAATTCTGAATGAGATCCGTGTGGCATGTTCACCATGATGGATCGTGTTCTCAATGAGGTTATATATGGCCTTCTCAAAGAGGGGGTCTGCATACAGAGAATACCCTGAGAATGCTATCTCAACCTGAATAGTCAGCGAAGGGATCTTCTCTGCAGCGTTATGGATTACCGTTGCAATATCCTGCCAGGCAGGGGTCTGGACCCCGATGTCCTGATAAAACCGGGTGAACTCTATCTGCTCTTTGATTGATTGAACGGCCTTCATCTCGTGGTCATAGTAATTATTCAGGGGTGGTTCGATCATGTATTTCCGAGAGAGTCCCAGGTAGGCATAGAGCAGCTGGATATCATTGAGGATATCATGCCTGGTGACTGAAGAGAGCATATTGAGCTTCCGGTTTGCGAGAATGAGTCGATTTTCTTCTCGTTTCCGGTCTGTATTATCACTCGCCACACAGACGACATACTCAACGGTGCCCTCATTAGAGAGTTTTGGAGTCTTTGATATTGAGAAGAGATGGGGATTTCCTTCCCGGTCGGTTATCCATCGTTCTGAACGAAGCAGGGTACCGGTCTCAAAGACCTGTTGATTTGTGTCCCTGCAGAACTCAAGCATATCTGCCGGAATAAACTCTTCAATCCGGTGATATGCAATTTCCTCCTTGGTTACCCCAAGGAAGTCGGCATAAGCCTTGTTCACTGCTCCATAGGTGTTTATATCGGTCTGGTACCAGACCTGAGCATCCATAGTATCAAGGAGCATTATCTGCTCCTCACTCTTTTTCTGCAACTCCCGGGTCCGGTCAATCACCCGTGCTTCAAGTTCTTCATATGAATGTCTGAGTTCTATCTCTGCAGCATACCGGCGAATAACCTCCCGGGAGATGAGAAAGAGGCCAATCCCAACCAGGATATACCCGATTGACCTGATGATGACCAGCGGAATCTGAATGTCCCTGTTGAGATGCATTAGGGTCATCAGATGAGAGAGAGCAAATGCCAGAAACCCGCCGCCAATGAAGAGCGGGGTCGTGTTTCCGATTTTGCGGTACCCGTATACGCTGATAAGGGCAAGTGCTACACAGAAGAGGAGGTTGAGCACTGAGATCTGATCTGGTAATGAGACCATTGTAATCAGCAACCAGGGTATTGTATGGGTATATGCCTCATAGCCTGTCCTTTATACAACAGAGCGGTACCCAAGGTATCTTTCTGTATCGCCTGATAAAGGTTGCTTCAGCACGACGAAGATCTGGACCGTCACCAGGGTTTGTTGAGGGAGATGAGAATTTGGAATATGGTACCGTTTCTCGGTTATCCATATTGGTCTTTGCAGGATGCACTGATTTCATCGGAAGAAGAGGATATTTGATGTTGCATCTTTAAAGGAACAGGATTGAATCAGTATGATTCTCATCTCGTCCACTGATCTCAAACCATATCTGGTTATACAGCAGAGCAGAGTATGCAGTGAGATCATGGAGCCAGACATCTCTGAGTTTTTACTTCTGTTTCAGACCTTTATTCAATGGGTAGCCATCATCCTGTCCGCATCTACTGGTGTATATGATGCCCGGCGGCATGATCTTGACTACTTTGGAGCCCTGGTCATTGCGATCATTGTCGCAGTTGGAGGAGGGACACTCAGGGATATTCTTCTGGATCGGTATCCCCTCTTCTGGCTCCAGGATCCCATCTACCTTATCAGCATTCTGATCGTCGGAATAATCGGCATTCTCCTCATTCCTATCAGTAATGATGATGAATATCTTCTGAAAAACCGACCGGGAAGGAGGTTCTTTCATCCGGTCATCAGGGTGATGTTTGGTACCAGTGCATCCTTTCATATCATCGATGCGGTTTCCCTGGGCATGTGGGCATATCTCGGGACGTATTATGCCCTGACTAGTGGTGTTCCGTTTCTGATCGCACCGGTTATGGGGGTGATTACGGCATCGTTTGGGGGAGTTATCAGGGATGTTTTATTTGCCAAGATCCCCGAACTCTTCAGACCAAGTCAATTCTATGCTCTGGCCTCCTGCGCCGGTGCCTGTGCATACGTGGTCTGCTGGATCGGAAATGTTCCCTATCCTTTTGGGTTTATCGCCTGCATGGTCATCACCGTCACCGTCAGAGTAGCATCGATGAGATACAATATTACCAGTTTTTAGAGTGGGCCTGGTGGCCAATAAACTAGTATCTGTACAAATCCCTTTCTGTACTATGATCTCGATCTCGTCTGTTCAGGATGCCCACATCCGCATCAGGGATCATGTCATTCATACTCCCCTTATCAGTTCAGATACCCTTTCGACTCTCTTTGAGGCAGAAGTCTTCCTCAAACTGGAGACCCTGCAGAGAGGAGGTTCATTCAAAGTCAGAGGGGCAATGAACAAGATCCTCTCCCATACTGAAGATATCAGGGATGCGGGAGTGGTTGCTGCATCAGCCGGAAACCATGCCCAGGGGGTCGCAATTGCTGCGAAGCGTGCCGGTATCCCGGCGGTCATCGTGATGCCTGCATGGTCATCGCTCTCTAAACAGGAGGCTACCCGGGGATATGGAGCAGAGGTCATCCTTTGCGGGCAGACGATAGAAGAGAGTGTACAAAGAGCAGAAGACCTTTCTCATGATGGGAGACTGTTTATCCATCCATTTGACGACCCCGACGTTATTGCAGGGCAGGGGACAATCGGGCTGGAGATCTTTGCTGACCTTGCAGCACCGGATCTGATCATAGTCCCGGTCGGGGGTGGGGGTCTGATTGCCGGGATCGCCATAGCAGTGAAAGCCTTCCATCCTTCGTGCAGAATAATCGGTGTTCAGGCCGGGGGGTGTCCCTCTGCAGGAAGAGCACTGGATCAGGGAGAACCGGTCTGTGTTTCAGCAGGCTGGACTCTGGCCGACGGAATCCGGGTCACCAGGACCGGCTCGGTGACGTTTCCCGTCATCAGGGATCTGGTGGATGGTATCGTGAACGTGACTGATGATCAGATCGCTGCAGCGATACTCTGGCTCATGGAACGAAAAAAGGTGGTGAGTGAAGGGGCCGGTGCAGCCCCGCTTGCTGCCCTGATCAGCGGCTTGTGCCCGGTGACCCCGGGGAGCAGGGTAGTCCTCATCATCAGCGGTGGGAATGTGGACAGTCATCAGGTATCCAGGATATTGGGTCGTGCTCTTTCCATCCAGGGGAGAACCCTTACGTTCTCGGTTATTGTGGATGACCAGCCTGGTGCTCTTGCCCGGCTGCTCACGCTCATTGGATCAGAAGGGGGAAATATTCTTCAGATCCACCATACTCCCGGGGATCCCAATACTCCGATCCAGGAGATCCGGGTGGCTATTGAACTGGAGACCCGGGGACCGGATCATGTCAGGAGTATCAGGAACCGGGTTGAATCAAACGGCTACCGGATCGTGTAAAGGTGTCAGTGGTGACCGGCACTGAGGATTCCGGCCTGCACCAGTTCATCCCTGAGACCTTTAATCTCGGCACGGACTTGTGATACCTCCACCATGAGTTGTCCGGTCAGATCAGATCTCATTTCATGAATTTCATCGCATGTTTTAGATTGAATGACAATTGTCTCTTTCTGGAGCGTGATCATTTGGTCTTGCTTATCAATTATTTGATCCTGCTTACCAAGCATTTGGTCTTGTTTGCCAAGCATTTGATCCTGCTTGTCAATTATTTGATCTTGCTTACCTAGCATTTGGTCTTGTTTGCCAATTATTTGATCTTGCTTACCAAGCATTTGGTCTTGTTTGCCAAGCATTTGATCCTGTTTATTATCCATGCTATGAAGGTAATGTATGGCAGAATCAAACCTCTCTGCGAGTTCCTCGGAAGGGTCTCCCCGTATGATGAAAAAATCATCATGAGACTCCGGGGGGTGCTCAGTTATCAAGAGAGAAGAGACCTTTGCCGGAGGGGTGCATCGCTGCACGGCGTCACAGAATTGTGTGAGTCTGCTCTCATCTCCTTCTACCAGAATGAATACATCATGGTGGGAAAGGTTCTTTACATAGCCGGAGAGTCCTGCAGCAAGCGCAATATCCTCCACCTGATCCCGGAATCCAACCCGTTGGACCTTCCCCTTTACAGTTATCTGGTATTGTTTTCGAATATCCTCTGCCATGGTATCCAGTTTTGTATTCCTTGCAATACCTGAGCCTTAGGTTTTATCCCTGATAATTATTGTGGGCTTGAGCACGGGAGTGCTCTCTGCCATAACAACTCATCCAGTATCCTGGTTCCTCTCATTGGTTCTGCTTATCCAGGAGATCCCGTATCCTGATAAGGCCGTCATTGAACTCCTGGAGGTACTCATCCATCGAGAGACTCCCTTCCTGGAACGGACAATCTTCTTCGATGATCTTATTAATCATATCACGGGTTGGAAGGATCAGGTCAATTGGGATCCCTGATCTCTCTGATCCCTGGATAAGTGCCTGCCTGAAGAGTCCGATGCAGTACCCAAGGCGGTACCGGTATGTATCCTGGGTTTTTTGCAGATACCCTACAACCCGTTCGGTCTCAATACGCAAAAAATCATCTTTGACTTTCTCATCCTTGACCTTACCAAGCATGAAATCGTAATGAGCATAGGGGTACATCTCCTCAAGTTCTGCAGGAAGTATCCCACAGGTCCCAAAGATAACAATATGATATTGGGATGGATCGAGGATATCATCAATAATCTTTCTAAAGAGCCGGTGACTGGGGCTGGTACTATAGGGTTTTCTCATTGCACAGGGCATGAAGATGGCAAGATCCCGGGGAGATACTGCGTATTCATCGATGATATACCTGTATGATTCCTCAAATTCAGGGAGGTAAAATGGCGGATCAGTCAGAAGATCAGTCTTTTCCCGGGTAGGCTCACTCTGTCCCTCCTGTGTAGTCATAGTATTCCTAACAGATTGAGCCCGGTATACAAATAGGATTCGCCGGTTTTATTGCACAAAAAATTTCTGTTTCCTCTCATGCCGGTCAGAAAAAAAGGACGTGTGGGGGAGGATACCTCGCTCTCACCTTATTGGTGAAACGTATATTGTTTAAATGCTTCAGGGTCTTCCTGTGCCAGTTTTACTGCGGTCAGCAGATCTGTCATTCTGGTTTTCATCTCGTTTATCTGATTCTGCAGGTCAGCGATTGGATCATCCGGCGTATCTCCTGACATCTGGTTCCCGCAGAAATTACAGAATTTCGATCCGTTGGGATTTGATTTTGTGCATGACTGGCATATAATTGGGATATTTGCATTCACATATTGTTCACATGCTTCGATGACGATATCAATTACCGGTCTGAATCTCTGCTGTGCGATGTCGAACATCCTATCATACACATTCGGAGGCAGTCGGATAGTTCTTTGATGAGTAGGAGGAGGTACCATGGGGTATTATTATTCCTCCTGCCAAAAATAGTTTAATACTGGATACTCATACTCATCGGCGAATTTCAGTCACTAATTTCTCACTTCTGGTCTTTATGGCCTCACCTTCATTCTCACCAGGAAATGATAAAAAAAGATCAGGAGAGATCGTAGTCCTTATACTCCTGGATGGTATCGATCGGGTCTATGTATCCTGATGAATCGATTGTAGCATACTCATCACCTCTGATGTAGTCTGACCACATCGCATTTGCTGCATCGTAGGTCTCCTGCCGGTTATTGTAAGCATCAGCGATCATCCCTGATGCATCATATCCGCCTGAAGTGCCGGTATACCCACTATACAGGTCAGCGTAATATCCCCCGGAATCTCCCCCTGACATATCATACGTGCCGGTGTAATCAGGGAAGTAATTGCTCTCATAACTGCCGAACTCTTTTGGATAATAATAGTCTCCAGTCGAAGGATTATAAAATACCCCATAATCCGGGAGATAATAGTACCCGGTATCAGTGTCAACGTAGAGGCCGACATAGGGATCAAATTCTATTGCCTTATCAGATGATCCGGTGGTGATGGCCTTTTTTCCCTCTCTTGTTATAGTGCCATTCCCGGCAGGTTCAAAGGTAAACCCGCGCTCTGAATCACGGGGGGTCAGGCTGAGGAGTGATTTGAGGGTAAATCTACCATAATCGGTATTATAGAGGCCGGCAGGTTCTGTCAGCACCGCTGAAATGATGTTGTCATTGGTGCTCATGACAAGGGTATAGATAAGTTCCTTGGTCTTGTTATCGACATATGACGTGAAATATGATGACTGGTTGGCAGCAGTCCGGTAGATCGGGTCCCCTTTGGTGAGGTTTTTTGAGTTCATGCCGCTGACTGTCTCCAGAACTCTCTGCTCATACTCCTGCAGACCTGTTTCATTAAGGAGGTTCCAGTCAGAATTTTCCTGAGATGTGAAGAGATAGGTAACCGGAGGTTCCTTGGTACTGATAAGGTGGTATGTATTCCGGCCATCTGCTGAGCTGATGGTCATATTCAGATGCTTAGGGTATGCAACTGTGAAGAAAGGGTCTTCCTGTACTTTATACTCAAATATTGCGGATGATGTGTTTTGTGTCTCATCTGCTCCTAGAGCCGGGAGCATTATGCCCATCATGATGATGGCGGTGCACAGAATCCCGGGCAGCAGGCGGTGGTACATGCCGTTAGCCATAGTAGGTATTCGTATCTTCAGGTATTTGGGGATTTCTTCGGGAGGGTTGATCCCCTCTCATTGCTTCGGGTACATCATCCTGACATGCATCTTCTCAAGAAGGGCAACAGCCTGCTCCTGAACATGGGTTCCCCCAATCGAAGCCGTGTTGGAGAGAATTACGACCCCGACCTGTTCGGCCTTATTGAAAGCGATGGCAGCCTGATGGGCGTTTGTCTCTCCTGCTTTACTGATGATGGTCGTGCCATCGCGATTATAGAGGATGTCCCAGAATACCCCCTGTTCCATCCGTGGAGGTCCGGCAGTTATCACTGCCCGCGATATGTGGGTATGTGCAATCGAACTCGAAAGTGGGGTATCAAGAAGACCCATCTGGGCGGCAAGATACACTGCCATATCATCACCACTTGCATGCACACCGCCTGTTGCAGTCCAGAACTCATTGAATAGAATGAGATTTGCCTCGTCAGCAGGGTACTCATACGATCGGTACCCTGCTGCTCTCCGGGTGAGATCATCCTGCGTCCAGGTGGCTCCGGAGCTGGTCATTCCGAGCGGGGTCAGGATCCGTTCAGCGAGGAGACGGGGATAGGGTATTTTGGTTGCTCGGGCTACGATATCACCTGCGATGGCTGCTCCAAGATTTGAGTAGAGATACTGATAACCGGGAGGTGCCATGAGGGAGGTATTGGTGAGCCATAGATAGGTATCATCAGCAGACATCGTCTGGTAATGCTGCATTGATTCTTCTATCTGATCTGCTTCAGAACTGGCCGGGTCCACCTCGGTGAACCGGTCTGGTACACCGGGAAGGCCGGATCGATGGGTAACCAGATCCACCCCGGTGATCTGCAGTCCCTCATACGTGGGGGGGGCATAATCTCCGGGCAGCCAGGTATTTACCGGTGCTGATATGTTGAATTCCCCCCTGGCTTCTGCATCGGCCATGAGAAGTCCGGTCATCACCTTGGAGATTGACCCGATATCAAAAAGGGTGGTATTATCAGGCCGCTCTCCGGTCAAGATGTCAGCAACCCCGTACGAGTACCAGGTATATCCGTTCCGATCAACCAGTACGACGATAACTCCTTTGCTGAGGTTATACGTGATAAGCGGAGAGATGAAGGCATCAACTTCGTCCCGGGTCAGGGTGGAGAACTGATTAACTGCCGTCCCTCTCCATTCATCAGGAGTAGGCAGGGCAGCCGCCGGGATGATGATGAGGGCAATGGCGAGCAGGATGATGAGTAATCGGACAGTCATGGTTCTTCTTTATCGTACAGAGGAAAATGCATATCGGTATGATATCCCTCATATGAGGACCAGAGGTCCAGGATATCTGGAACTGGTAAGAGTGAATCCATGATACCCAAGTTCAGAACACAGATCCCAAAAGGGGATCCTGATGAAGCAACAGATCGACGACGAAAATTATGGCAGAGAAAGTGGTTGAGATGATATGGCAGTCCAGTAAAGATAAGAGGGTCGATCGTACTATTCACGAAGGGATATATGCAGCCATTCTGGTTTAAGAACCGGGATTAATGGCTGATATCATGTTCTCTTTTTCTTCCCCTTCTTTGCCTTTACTGGTATCTCTTTCACTTCTGGTTTTTTCTCCTCCTCAATCATCCCTCGTTTCTTCAGTTCAAAGTAACATCTCACACAGGCCCTGACATCAGCGAGTGCATTATGGGCATCTTCAAAGGGACAGGAGAATAGGGTCTGATGGAGTTCGATAAGTTTTGGCCATTTGTTTCCTTTCCTGCCAGATGGATAGGGTATCTTGCAAAAATCTGCCGTCTTCCTCATGGTGCAGAAATATGCAAGAGAATGGACATAGAGATCCTGATCTGTTCTTTTGCATTCAGCAGCAACAACGCCCCGGTCAAACTCGATATTATGTCCGATAACCAGCTCTGATTGAATCGCCGCATGAGTAAACCTGGAGAGAACATCGGCCAGAGGTTTGCCCTCCTTTTTTGCTCTCGTTGTCGTGATGCCATGGATCAGGGCAACCGTATCAGGGATGATGTATCCATCAGGGTATATGATGTGACTCTGCTCATCAAGCACAGATCCATCCTCTTCGCAGAGCATCCATGCAATCTGGACCATTCGGGGCCAGCACTCAGGATTTGTGATCGGGTTGGCCCCTCTCCTGGGAAGTCCGGTCGTTTCAGTATCAAAGAATAAGTATCTCAACTCTCCACCCGGGTAATAACACCTATTATACAGGTTGTGGAGTATTAATGGTAAACACTCCCCCATACACGAAAAAATAGATTACCATAATGCGTATACATACCTATCCAGTGTGGCAGGAAACTCTCTGTGCCTTTGACAAATAAGGTGATTATTTCTTCGAATCTGTAAGTATCAATGTGGCAACCGATGCATAAAACCGGGGTCTCTGGGTAAATTTTCATGAATTACTCACTAGTTTTTACCAGTTTATCAGTTCTTGCTGGCCTGATATTGGTTACTTTGGTTATCGGCACCCTGAAGGTATCGAAAGGGTCTGAAAACCGTATTGTACTGCTGGTCTTCTCTGCACTTTCGGTGTACAGTTTTGGGTATGCGCTTGAACTGCAATGTTTCCCACTGCCCGTTACCTTACGGATAATTGGCATCGAATATATCGGCATTACGCTGGCTCCTGTATTTTTGTTATTATTTATTATCAGATTCTCTGGTGTCTTTTCAGGAACTATCAGGGCTTTTAGCCCATTTCTCTTCATAATTCCCGGTATCACGTTCATTATCCTCTGGAGTAATCTGATGATACCCTGGTTTTATCAGGAAGCGTGGATGAATGTATCCTCAACTACTCCTGGTTTTGAGATGGTTCCCGGGATCTGGTGGTACGTCATCACGGTCTGGAATGCCTGCCTTCTGATTGCCTGTCTGATAATTCTGGTATGGAAACTTGTTTCAAAAGAGGCAGTATATCGAAAACAGACAGTATTGATGATTATCGGGGTGCTTGCTCCATTCAGCAGTCTTTTCCTGAATAATTATCTGCGAAGTGTCATGCCGATCGATTCCACACCATTTACGTTGGTCATTACCGGACTTGCCCTGTATCCTGCAATCACCCACTATAATCTCCTCAATATTATTCCGGTTGCTTATGCTACCGTATTCAAAACACTGGGTTCAGGATTGATTGTTCTGGATAGTGATGGAAGAGTCCGCGAGATAAATTCAGCGGCTGAAGAGATCTTCCAGGTACGGAGAACTGAAATTATCGGAGAGGAGGCAAAATTACATCTCCCCCAGGGTGATGTTCTCACTTTTCTGGCTCAAAGTTCATCTATCCAGCGGGAAGAGATTGAGTTCTCTGGTTCAGGAAGATCAGAATACTATCTGATCGATGTGATACCCTTTCATGATAGGGATGTTGTCCAGTCTGGTTCTGTCCTGATGCTGACCCGGATAACGGATCGGAAAGAAAAAGAAGAGCGACTCATTGAATATACTGACATTATTGAGAATCGTAATTCTGAGCTCAATGCTGCATATCAGGAGCTGAAGAGAAACCAGGATGCGCTGAAAGATAGTGAACAGTCATTAAAGAAGGCTCAGTCAATCGCCCATCTTGGAATCTATGAGTGGAATGCATCTGGTCACCAGATCTATATGTCTGATGAACTGGCTGATATATTTGGGATAGATCCGTCAGAACAGCCTTCAGCTATCACTGATTTTATTCAGTTTGTCGCTCCCTCATACCGGGAAGAGGTTTCCGATTCGTTTGATGCCCTTATCGCATTTGGAATTCCCTTTACTCTTGAATGCTGGATCGAACGCCCTGATGGGATAAAACGGGCAATCTGGGGGCAGGGTGAGATTGAGACTGGTGAAGTAGGCGATTCTGGCTCGGTTACGTTCATTGTTCAGGATATTACTGACCGAAAACTGATGGAGGAGAAGATTCGGGAAGCCTCTCTTGAGAAAGAGATATTGCTCAAAGAGATTCATCATCGGGTCAAAAATAATATGCAGATCATCTCTTCTCTTCTCTCCATGCAATCGAGAACAATCCGTGATCCTGGTGTCCAGGGTCTGCTTCAAGATACACAGGCCCGGGTGAGATCCCTTGCACTGGTTCATGAACAATTGTACCAGTCAGGGAATCTGAGTAAAATTAATTATCAAGGGTATCTCGAGAAGATTACCGGATACTATCTTCAGTCCTATGAAGTTTTTCACGGGGTCATCACCTGTACTACTATCGCCCATAATATCGAACTCTCGATGGAGAAGGCGGTACCATGCAGCCTGGTTATCTCTGAATTACTGACAAATTCTTTTAAACATGCCTTTGATATCGGTCAAAAAGGAGAGATTACGATATCTATTTCCTGTAATGAGGAACAGAATCAGTACATCCTTGATTATCGAGATAACGGAAAGGGATTTCCTCCCGGATATGATCCGACCACTAATCCCGGAATTGGAACTACGTTGATACGGGGGTTGACCCGGCAATTGTCAGGTACCATATGGATTGATCTGAATGGTTCTGGCGTGCATTATGTCATAACATTTCCAAGGGATATCCAGAAGTAAGTTCATAACAGTTCATTTTTCGACTATCGCTCTATTTTCATTTATCAGTTTGGAAATCCAGGAGGAATAACCACCTCATACGATTTGTTGAACCGTGTCTTCATAGTGCCCAGGTCTCCCGTTGGGTTCTCCTCGGGAAAGAACTGGTCGCCACAGTACTTCTCTCATCTGAATGAATGAGAACTCCGAAGATGTGAATAGAACACTATCCTCGATAGGCACTCGGCTGGAACCTCCGGGGTATTCCAACCCTGGTAATGGCAGTATCCCTGACAACGACAGAAAAAAAGGATTAAAAAACCGTGAAGTATACCTTTTGAGTACTGTACAAACTTCCCGCATTTACTGATACCCGGTAACTCCCGGTTTTAGCAGTTTTTGGTATCAGGAATGACCCGAATATTTGTTGTGATGTCGTGTCGATTGTTAGGTTTGTTGCAGATATCGAAGAACTACCTGTTTTAGTGAGTTGAACAGTCATATTGCCTGAGAGAAACCCGGATCCAGTAATCAAAAAGGGGATTAACTTATTCCGTGCTCCTTCTACTGGATATATTGCAGATACTGATGGTTTTGTACTGCAGTCTTTAATCGGATAATTTATCTGACACCGATTCGTACCACTGTTGTCTGTCACATAAAAGTACCAGTCTCCAACACAGGCAGATGCTGGTATTGAAAAAGACCCGGTAATAGATGTTGATGTCCAGGTTTTTACATCACTTGTCAGCGGTACTCCACAGTATTCCTTAGAGAGAATCACCTTTTTTGGGTTATCAAAAATCTTCCCGGTGATGGTAAATGGGAATGTTGAACCACGACAGGCAAATGATGGAGAAACAGAGGTAATCTCCCATGGTCCACTGTTGACCGTGAAATTTATTTGATTGCTTTTCTTTCCGTTCTGATTGGTTACCTGCCAGGACCAGGCTCCTATCGGTGCATCTGGGCGAATGGTAAGATTCCCTAAAAGCATGGTCGAACTCGTAACGGTGTTATTCCCGATAAGATCTTTCTGCCCTGAACGGGTGAGGGAAACGATGGACCCGTTAAAATTCAATCCGGTGATGTTATAGGGGATTGTTTTTCCTGGTGCTCCAGTGTTCGGAGTGGCTGAAATGATCACAGGGGTGATATTATCTAATGTCTGATTCCATTTCACACTTGCCAGATTTGAGGTAATTCCTTGTCCTGAAGCTTCAACAAGATCAGTCCCCACTTTCATTCCTATATAC
>DATMXW010000096.1:0-13548 GCA_035561295.1 Methanospirillum sp.
GATGTGAATAATAGTTAAACGATTGGTTTGATCTCCTCACTTGAGGCCTGCTCAGTCAATTATCCCCTCTTTGTATAGTATCGCATCACTTGATTTCAGAGAGCGCCTAAAGCCTGAGGAATATCGGATCATATTTATGGCTGTAGGAAGGTGAATATACAATAATTACATCCTGCGAAAATATGAACGAGATTGGTTTTCCAGCAGACAACAGTATAGAAATCAGCCAATTGTCTGGGAGAGAGAGTATTCCGGACAAGAAAGTATACCATTTTATCGGCAGATTTAGGATACGAACTGTACTGACTGTCTCGTTGGTAATAATCCTCGTATGTGCGATGGGGATAACTGGCCTCCTGGCTTTTCTAAACAGTCAGTATGCGGTCAGTGAACTGGCGGACCAGTTGCAGAATGAAATTTCAAATCGCATAGACCAGCATCTGGATACCTATCTCGAATCACCTCATCTCATAAACCAGCTCTGCCAGGACAGCATCAGGTTAGGTGAAATAGATGTCCATGATAATGAAGGGCTGAAACGACACTTTCAAGAATTATCGTATCGATATAAATCATTTGAATCGGTTTACTATGCAAATCAACATGAAGGAAATTATTCAATTATATCATCAGTGGGTGCACCGGGAGTCGCCCACGGAACAGACCGATTTTTAGGCTTTTCCCGAAAAGAAACCAATTTTTCTTTTGAAGAATACCGGATTGACCGCGAGGGTCGAATAATTGAAAAGACCTATGAGATTCAAAATTATGATCCCCGCACCCGCCCCTGGTATAAATCCGCAGTTCAAGCAGAAAGTCCTACCTGGACACCGATATATATGTGGCTCGAAGGAGTTGTCAGCCAGGATGCAGTTGTCCCGGTATATTCTGATAAGAAAGAACTACTGGGGGTTCTTGGAACTTCCCTGACCCTGACCGGCATTGGTGATTTCCTACAAGACCTGCAGATCTCCAAAAGAGGACAAGCATTCATCATCGAAAAATCGGGTCTGATTGTTGCTTCATCAAAAATCAAAGAACCATACAAAAAGGATAATGGTGAACTCGTCCGGCTGTCTGCAATTGAATGCAATGATTCTGTACTTCAGGCAACCACCCAATACATTCAACATTACCTACCCGATCTCGGAAATATTACCCAAAGACAGCAGTTTAATTTCGATCTTGCAGGGGAGAGGCAACTTGTCCAGGTGACGCCATATCATGATACCTATGGTCTTGACTGGCTGATAGTCGTGGTCATCCCTGAATCAGATTTTATGGAGAGGATAAACTCAAACAATCAGACCACAGTACTCCTCATTATAGGTTCGATTTTAGGAACAATCATTATCTGTATTCTCTTAGCCAGGTGGATTACAGATCCGATATTATCAATGAACCAGTCAGCCAGGGCTCTGGCCCAGGGTGACTGGAAGAGCTTTACCGAACTGGATCGACACGATGAGTTGGGTGAACTTTCACATTCATTTAAAAATATGGCTGATCAATTACAGTCAGCATTCTCTTCATTGCAGGCCAGTGAAGAACGATACTTAACTCTTTTTCAGTCATCAGCAGATGCGATACTCCTATTTGACGGTTTTTTACTATTACATATGAATCGAGCAGGTGAAGAAATGTGTATGATATCTTCACGGGAAGCAACAGGAAAAGATGTGAGAGACCTCTTTGGACCGATGGGATATGAGATTAGTGAACTTATCGAATCATCAGTTTCAATCCCCAATAGTGGATATCGGGATCAGACCATTTCCCGCACTATCGGAGGTATTGAACAATTTATGAATATTCGACTAACCCAGATTCAGGCTATTGGAAAGACATTGAGCCTCATTCACATACGGGATATCACGGACCAACGCAGGGCATATATTTCTTTTGCAGAACAAGAGGCCCTTCGTGAATCATATTCACATATACAAATGATCCTGCAGCTGCTTCCTGATCCTACCTTTGTCATAGATCAGGGTGGAAAGGTACTCTTCTGGAACAAAGCCATGGAAAAAATGACAGGTCTGATGGCAGATACAATGATAGGAAAGGGCGAATATGTGTATTCTGAGGCAATTCACAGTACAAAGCAACCCATCCTTATTGATCTGGCATTACATGAGGAGATCCCATCTGAAGATCTGTATCCAATTATCGAACGGTCAGGGGATGTACTGAAAACGAGTTTCTGGATCGAAACTTCAGGTGAGTTGAAGTTTTTATCAGCGATATCTGCCCGGCTCTTTGATAAGAATGGGGATGTCATCGGAGCTATAGAATCTATCAGGGATATTACTTCTCATAAGATGGCTGAAGAAGCATTACTCATAGCAAATAAAAAATTAAACCTTCTTTCCAGCATTACCAGACATGATATCATGAATAAGGTAATGATATCTAAAGCGTATTTATCCCTCATTGAAGAGTCTGACCTTAATTCAGAACAAACAGAGTATATTACCGCGATACAGCAATCAATGATTGCTATCGAGCATTTCATCTCATTTACCAAAACCTATCAGGAAATCGGGCTGAAAATCCCTATCTGGCAGGATGTCAGAGAGACATTCAGTCGTGCAGCACAAGGGGTTGTGACCGGAGATGTTGTTATACAAATTGAGATCCAGAGCACTTCAATACTAGTTGACCCCCTATTTGAAAAAGTATGTTACAACCTTATCGAGAACGCCATTCGACATGGTAGTCATCTGACAAGGATTGTAATCACAGGGCATAAGACTAATGAGGGTCTTGTGATATCAGTTGAGGATGATGGTTGCGGAGTCCCGGATGATCAGAAAGAGATTATTTTTGAAAGAGGGTACGGCAAAAATACCGGATATGGATTATTTTTAACCAGGGAGATCCTTTCGTTGTCTGAAATTACCATCGTTGAAAAGGGTAAGTCGGGTATCGGTTGCAGATTTGATATTAAGGTTCCAAAAGGAAAATTCATTATAGCCGAATAATTTATTCAATTTAGCAAAGCAATGATCAGATACAACCTAAAATGAAAATTTCTGCTCTGTACGTTGATGACGAGCCAGCTCTTCTTGACCTTGGAAAGTTGTTTCTTGAAAGAACCGGCTATTTTTCTGTAGAAACATCATTATCAGCACATGAAGGACTTAAAAAACTTTCAGCGCAGGCATTTGATGTAATCATCTCTGATTACGAGATGCCCGAAATGAATGGAATCGAATTCCTGCAGCAAGTGCGCAGCCAGTTTGGGAGAAAACCATTTATCCTGTTTACCGACAGAGGACGCGAAGAGATCGTCATCAATGCTCTCAATAATGGAGTTGATTTTTATCTGCAGAAAGGGGGCGAACCTGCTGCCCAGTATGCTGAACTTGCTCATAAGGTCAGACTCGCGTTTCAGAGATATACTTCAGAGAACGCTCTGCGTGACTCTGATCGTCAACTTGCCGGGATAGTCAATCATCTTCCAGACCCCACGTTTGCCATAGACAATCAGGGAAAGGTCATAGTCTGGAACAGGGCAATAGAAGAACTGACCGGTGTTCGTGCGGGTGAGATGGTTGGTAAAGGAGATCATGAGTACTCCATACCTCTCTTCGGAAGAAGGACACCGATGGTGGTAGATCTGATCCTGAATCCCTCGCTTGATATGTCTGGTAATTTTAAGTATATCGAGAAGCAGGATGAACTCATTATCGCAGAACGAGAAGGTTCTTTTGCTGATGGCCGGAAGGTGCACCTTTGGATCAAGGCAAGTCCGTTGTACGACCATGAAGGAGTCAAAAAAGGTGCAATCCAGACAATCCGGGAAATTACCGAGCAGAAAAGATCTGAACAAGCATTATTTGAGAGTCAGGAGAAGTTTTCCCATATATTCCAGGCAAGTCCGGCTCCCATTTTTCTCATCCATATCGATACCAGCACATACTTTGATGTGAATGATCGATTTTGTGAATTATTTGGATACCTAAAGGAAGAAGTTACTGGTCGAAGTACATCTGAAATACATATATGGGCAGATCCACGGGATCATAAGGTTTTTTTTGAAGACATACATAAAAAGCGAATAATACGTAACCTGGATGCCAGAATGAGGGATCGCAACGGGATCATTCATGATGGATTGATTTCTGCAGACCTTATTGAGATTGCTGGATCCCGGTATGTTCTTATCCTGATGGTTGATATCTCTGATCAGAAGCGGGTAGAAGAGGAACTTACCAGAAGTGAGATAAAATACCAATCAATATTTGAAAGTACGAATGTCGGCATCTTTCAGACCACACCCCAGGGAACATATGTTACTATCAACCCAACTTTTGCCCGGATGTATGGTTTTGACACACCTCAGCAGATGAAAGAGGAGGTGCAAAACATTGGAGCAACACTTTACACCAACCCTCATGATCGAGAAGAATTTAAACATCTCCTTCATGAAGAGGGTCAGATCAGAGGGAGAGAGTTTCAATTCAAGAAAAGGGATGATACAACCTTCTGGGGTAGTGTAAATGCAATTGCAATCAGAGATAATGACGATCTGATCTCCACATATTACGGTACAGTCATCGATACAACTGAACTTAGAGAGGCAAGAGAAGACCTCAGAGAGTCAAATGAAGAACTCTACCGATTTAATGAAGAGCTCCTGGCAAGTGAAGAAGAACTTCGTCAGAGTATGATTGAAATTGCTGAGCAGAACTGTGAATTGGAGAAGAGTGAAGAACGGTTCAGGCGTATCGTGGAGACTGCAAATGAAGGGATATGGTCAATGGACAGCAAATTCATGACCACTTATGTCAATCAGCAGATGGCAATTAACCTGGGTTATGCCCCTGAAGAGATGATTGGGAAAAACATAACAGATTTCATGGATCCTGGGGAGATGGCCGATAATCTGATTCGGATGAATGATCGGAGCACCGGGAAATCAGGAAGATATGAACGTAAATTTATAAAAAAAGACGGAAGTCCCTGCTGGTGCCAGGTTTCTGCAACTCCGATAACCGATCAAGGAGGAGAATTTGCGGGATCTTTTGCAATGCTTACTGACATTACAGATCTGAAAGCAATCAGAGAGACTCTGACTGCAAATGAATTGCAGTACAGATCCATTTTTGAAAGTGCCAACGTTGGTCTGTTCAAAAGTACTCCGCAGGGCAGATACATCGCTGTCAATCCTACATTCTCACAGATGTATGGCTTTGAAACACCGGAGCAAATGAAAGATGAGATACATAACATCGGCCTGCAACTCTATGCTGATCCTTCTGAACGTGCCAGGGTAAGCCAGGTTCTAGAAGACCCGGGATGGATAAAAAATACGGAAATAATGTTCCTGAAAAAGGACTTCTCAACATTCTGGGGGAGTATCAATGCAATTGGAGTCAGGGACGGGGAGGGAGATGTGACCGCCTATTATGGGACTGTCATTGATGTAACAGAAGAGAGGATTGCACGGGAGGAACTGGCACAACGGAATGAAGACTTACACCAGCTCAATGAAGAACTTGTGAGATCTGAAGAGGAAATTCGCCAGAATCTGGAGGAGATCTCACGGCAGACCGATAACCTCAGAGAGAGTGAAGAACGGTTTAGAACAGTCATAGAAAAGACACCCATCCCCATGTTTATCTCAAAAAACGGATCAGTCCTTTACACGAATGATGTGTTCAGAGACCTGACAGGCTATACAGCAGACGAACTGAAGGGACTTTCGGTCTCTCTGCTTGCAGCACCCAGATTACGTGAGGTAATACGTGACAGGAACCGTCTCAGGGAGGAAAAAAAACCGGCACCTGATTCATATAATGGGTTCGGAATCAAGAAGGACGGAACTGAATATCCATTTCATATTAATATATCTCTCCTTGATCTCCCTGATGGTCCTGCAACGCTGGCATACGTAACTGATCTCACCCGGAAACATCAGGAGGCAGAAGGTCTTCGGGCACGCATCGCCCTACCTAAAGCTGCCCACGCAATGAATGAAGAGGAGATATTCAGATACTGTCTGAATGAAGCAGTCCAACTTACCAGAAGCCAGGATGGTTTCTTGTTTGAGATGCTCCCGGGAGGTGATTCTCTTAAACTGATCACCGGTTCATTTCTGCCAGGAGACATGGTATATGAATATGCAACTCCACACTACATCAGGGTATCAGACGTCAATATCCTGAATGAGTGTGTCAAGACCGGAGAGGTAACCATCTGTGATGGAATATATCATACTACTTCACACAGGAGTAAACAGGAAACAGAGTCTTCAACTGGCCATATGGCCTGCATCCCGATAAAACCCGGGGATCAGACAATCTTCATTCTTGGAGTGGGAAATAAACACGGACGATACGATGACGGGGATAGGCTGATTCTCAACCAGCTTGCCACAGATATGGAGCTTATCATACGACAGAAGCGTGATGAGATACAGATCAGGAATGCGAACCGAAATCTTTCATTATTAACCAGTGTTATCCGTCACGATGTTTTTAACAGTCTTCTTGCCCTAGGGGGATATTTGGATCTAATGGAAGAGGATATTTCCGATCCTGATGTAAAAGTTCTGATTCAGGGAGCGAAAAGTGCTTCAGAGGCGATCGAACGCAAGATTGTATTTACCCGTGAATATGAAAAGATCGGGAGCTGCAATCCCCAATGGCAGAGTATTGAAAAAACAGTACGAAATCTGTCTACCACCCCCTTTCAAATCCGGTTATCCCGTGCCGGGTTTGACATCTATGCTGATCCGATGCTGGTTGAGGTCTTTGATAATTTTATTGATAATTCCCTCCGGCATGGGGGGAGTGTTTCTGAAGTAGTAATATCCTGCCAAGAGGAACCCGATCATCTGATATGTATCTATGAAGATAACGGAACAGGCATAAGTGATGGTGAGAAAGAAAAGGTATTTGAACGGGGATTCGGAAAAAACACAGGATACGGTTTGTTTATGATAAGAGAGATTCTTGCAATCACCGGGATGACTATAACAGAAACAGGAGAACTGGGTAAAGGGGTCAGGTTTGAGATTATCGTCCCAAAAGGCGGATATAGAAAGACAGATTCTCACAGATCATCTTAACATCAGAGATCTGTTTCAGGTTATACATATCGGTTCTGTCACTGATCTGACCATCATGAAGTCACGAGATTATTCTCTTTTCACCAGTACCAGTTCTCCTTCATATTCTTCAACCAAAAGGACTGGTCTTGCACCGATACAGACAGGCTGGGGGAATTTTCGAATCCTGATCAACCCTTCAGTGACCACCCTGCCATCGATGGTCATCACCAGATCAACGCCGGCTCTCTTCAGATCTTCGACGCTCTGATCCCCGGGGTGATCCCGAATAGAACCAATCTGAAGATATCGGCCATCATACCCAGTTGCAGCAAGTCCTATACCGGCAAGTGCACCAATAACACCACCATCAGTCCCACCTAGTCCTTCCAGCATGATGCCTGAATTTCTGGCAAGAGTCCATGCCTGCTCCAAGGTTAGGACTATTCTTTTAGCATCCTGTCCAAAGGTGATAACAGGTGCAGTTATTAAATCTGATCTGGCAAGAGCCAGACCGGGATCACTCCCATCCACGAACCACTTCTGCATCATGATCCTGACAGAGTCAAAGAGGTCATCAAGGAATTCATCAGAGATATCCTCAAGGTGAATAACTGCTCCACTATTATGTGAGGTATAAGGAATATCAGGATGAACAAAAAACTGGTGCCTCGTGACACATCTCACCGGGTACTGTCTGGCAAGGAGTGAGGCGATCTCACGGGCAAGTCTGCCGGTCCCTACCGATTCCAGCGAGTCAGTGTCATCGATACCAAGAAATATCGTCATAATTCAGCTCTGATTAGCATCATCAAGGTAACGGGCACAGATATCCCGGAAGATCTCATCTCCCAGGATTGCGGAGCTTTCCTTGGGATAGTCGTCTTTCATGAGCCTGATTATTCGTGAAGATCCAGCATTTGTTGTAAGAATACCCACTCGCTCAGCACGGGTTACCAACTCCTGCTCCTCCATCATGGCAAAGTAGGGAAGAATATAGTAGTGAGGAACTTCCAGGTATTCAGCAAGCCGACGTGTGGTCGGAAATCGAATACTGATTCCTTCAGAGGTAAAGGAAAGACTAATTGCACGTTCTTCTGTGAGATACAGCTTTACCGCTGATGCAAATAAAATCTCGATAGAAAGAGCTGCCATATCTTAGGAAACATATTGCTATAAGACTATACATGAGTTCCGAAAAATAGTAGTTAATGTTTCTTCTTTTCTTCTTCAGGAACCGGTTCGAGGAAGACAACCTCAGCACCAACATCCTTGGCGATAGTCTCAATCTCTATCTTGCGGAAGTGGGTTGCCTCTACCTGAATCTGTCCACCGGTAACCGCAACAATCCGGTATTTTGGCTGTTTAACCCCTTCGCCAACCTTCTGACGCTCACGAACATAGATCTTCATTTTTTTTTACTCCCGAAACACCCAATTGATATTGGTTAATCGCTGATATACCAACTGGTTTCTCGTAACATATCTATTGACACTCATACTATATATACATAATTAAGGTGACGTATGCATAACCGGCACGAGATCAAAAATAAGCTCCAGGGAGAGACCCTGGTGAGGAAACAACTCTTTGATACCTATAAAGATCGGCCCCTGCTCAAGATACTACCTGAACTCAATGTAGTAAAGATCGGCGGTCATGGTATCATCGATTATGGCAGAGAGGTTGTCCTTCCCCTTGTCGATGAGCTCGGCAGTCTCTCTGAGCATCACCAGCTCCTTATCATCACCGGCGGCGGAGTTCGGGTCAGGCATGTGATGGACATCGGTCTGGACCTTGGCATGCCAACGGGTATTCTCGCAGAACTCACCAGCAAAATATCAGAACAGAATGCACTGATGATGGCAACCCTCCTCGCCCCGTACCGGGCAAAGAGAATTCATACCAGTGATCTGCTCGAACTCCCGACACTCCTTGCAATGGGTGCTCTCCCCGTTACCCACGGAACGCCACCGTACGGACTCTATGAGCATCCGTCAGAACGCTCAAACGGAGGTATCCCGGCACACCGGACAGATACCGGGGCTTTCCTTGCCGCTGAGGTGCTTGGCGCAAAACGTTGCATCCTGGCTAAGAATGTGGATGGCCTCTATGATAAACACCCGTTCAAATTCCCTGATGCAGAACTGATTCCAGAAATAACTGCTAGTGAGCTGATCGAGATGGACATGGAAGACCTTGTCCTGGAACGCAAGCTCCTTGAGATCATGCTCGAATCAAGAAACATTCCCTGCGTTCAGATAGTTAATGGACACAAAAAAGGGATGATAACCAGAGCAATGATCGGTGAAAATGTCGGAACGATCATCTGGGCGCGATAACCTGTATTACCGGATATCGGTATTCAATGACGCCAATCGGGGTCATACACCTCCTCTTTTTTTGGGAACCTGCCTGGATGCACACCAGATATCCGGTGTTGACTCTATCCCGAATCACCAGCAGGATGGCTGGAGAAACAGCACCTCATCGATGGCACAGAAGATGAGATGACCGGCTCCAGGGGATGAGAAAAAAGCCTACTGAATCCTGATCTTCTTACGGGAGACTCTTTTCCTTTCGTACTCGGTATACTCCGACCACGAAAGCCATAATCAGGCCTGCACAGAACGCCACTGCCATGCCGAAAGGGAGTGCAATAATTGCCATAAGTCCGGTAGTCACCTGATCTCTGGTCTTCATTCCATAGAGAATGAGCTCGATTCCCACGGTGAGAAGGAGAGCACCAAAAATTCCCTTGGGCATGGCTGCAAGAGTACCGGGATCAGAGACACACGCTGCCAGAGCTATCAGAACAATACCCCCCAGCCCCATCGCGATCCCGGTTCTCGCCCCGAACCGGTAGTGAGCCGCAACCCCTCCTGCTCCATGACACATCGGAAACCCTCCAAGAAATGAGGTCGAGAGACTCATCACCCCGACGGTGATACTTAGTCGATCCGGCCTGATATCGCGTTTATAGAGTTCACAAGCCAGCAGTGAGGTTGCCAGCACTGCATTTCCAAGAGTGAGAGGAAACTGGGGGAGAACCAGAAGTAATCCGGCACTGACATATTGCATCAGATCAGGGATTACCAGAACAGGCACCGGGGGAATGGTCACCTGAGGGACCCCATGTGCGAAGATCAGGATGATACCACCAAATACCAGAACTATAAGAGCTGAGTGGTCAGGAACATTCCATCGGTGCTTTGCAATGATAAATAGAACAATAATACCAACACTGATAAGAAAAAAGCCGGCATCCAGCAGGCCGAGATCAAAGAGTGCACTCCTGATGAGGAGCAGACCCAGGCCAAGCTGAATACCGCGTATCACCGATTCTGGTACCTTCCGCTGCAGCCATTCCATCCCGCCAGAGAGACCCAGAATTATAAAGATAAGTCCAATAAAGATACCTGAAGCGGCTATCACTCCTGGATCCAGATGATCCGCAATGGAGATTGCAGCAACCGCCTTAAGCGGCTCAACCGGGATTGGAATCCGATAAACAATCCCGGTAATAATATACCACACACCACAGAGAAGCAGCATCGTCGAGAGAGGCATCCCCGTAGTGAGCGAGACAGCGCAAAAGAGAGGGAGTATCGTCCCGAAGTTTCCCACTGAACCTGATATCTCACCAGATCTGATCTGCAGATAACAATCCTTCAGGCGCTCACTGATTGGCACAGGCCCTCTGCTCATCATATGCCATGAGATGGACCGAGGGTGCTTTGAAAGAGATCATAACATCCTGTCCGGAAGAGAGCTCCATATCCCTGATAGACTGCCAGGTAACCTGAACGGCGAGTGAGATCCCCCCACAAACAACCATTACATTACTTATTATCCCGAATGGGCGGATCTCACCGATAGTCCCGGAAAGGGTGTTCCGCGCACTCATGATCCCGTCAGGACCGGTATAGAGCGTGATCTCTTCGGGTCGAATTGCAACGGTCACCTTCCCCGTGGTTACCGCAGGATCGCTGATTGCATGAACCTGCACACCCCCGAGATCAACTGATGTAATACCATCACTAACCTGGGTTATGGTCCCTGGGAGAACATTCGCAATTCCAATAAAACGGGCAACTTCAGCAGAACACGGACGCGAGAAGAGATCTATCGTCCCACCCACCTGAATAAATCTGCCACCCATCATTACTGCAACCTGATCTGCAAGCCGTTGGCCCTGCATCAGATCGTGAGAGGACATGATCACCGTGGTACCGTTTTTTTTATTGTAGTACCTGATCAGTTCCTCAATCTTTGTAGTCGATATCGGATCCAGGTTTGCAGTCGGTTCGTCGAGAAGAAGGAGATCCGGCTCAGTTATCATGACTCTGGCAAGCGAGACACGCTGCATCTCCCCACCCGATAGAGTTCCAGCCCTTCGGCCATCATATCCTGAGAGACCGATCTCCTCGAGCTTTTCCTGAACGCGCAGACGGATATCAGAACTTTTAACACCCCGATACTTCAGACCAATTGCAATATTTTCAAAGACCGTGTCTTTGAACGCAATTGGTGTCTGAAATACCATTCCCATTCTGCGCCGAAGGGTAATCTGATTCCGGGAGGGATCATGAAGAGAGATCCCATCAAAGAGGATCTCTCCTGAAGTTGGAGTTTCAAGAAGGTTGATTAACCGAAGCAGGGTCGTCTTCCCCTGCCCGGACGGGCCGATGATAGTAAAAATTTTTCCCAGGGGAATGGTACCGGAGATTCCGGTCAGAACCGGTTTATCATTAAAGTGCTTGGAGATATTGTTCAATACTATCATGATTCACCGCTGTTGGAGAAAACCCATGATCAGATTTATTATGAGTGCTATTGCGAGGAGAATTATCCCAAGTGCAAGTGAGACCTCAAAGTTTCCCATAGAAGTCTGAAGGGAGATAGCAGTGGTCAGGACCCGCGTGTGGCCGTTAATGTTTCCACCAATCATGATAGCTGCCCCGACTTCAGAGAGTGCCCGGGAGAACCCGATAACCACTGCTGCCATGATAACAAACCTGGCTTCCCTGAGATGACTGATCAGGAACTGAATTCTGGTGGCGCCAAGCGATCGTATCGTATCTGTTAGAGTGGGACTTACTGCCTGCAGTGCCCCGATCGTCAGTCCGGTCATGATCGGGATAACCAATATCGTCTGTCCAAAGATCATGCCATTCGGGGTGAAGAGAAAACCCAGAAATCCTAATGGTCCTGACCGGGAGAGGAGCATGAAACAGAGGAGGCCGACTATGACAGTTGGTAGCGCATACAGCGTCTGAATCAGACTGATGAGGGTCTTTTTCCCTTTGAACTCACGAAACGTAATCGCTGTTCCGAGTGGCAGGGCAATGAGAGTGCTGATGAGTACTGATGAGAAGGTAATCTGCATGGTCCGAAGGGTGATATCCCAGACTTCGGCATTGAATGAAGAAATGAGCGAAAATGCGGTGAAAAAACCTGAAATCAGATCGTTCATGAGAGTAAAAAAAGAAGGGTTTGACCGGTAATAGAGATTACTCTACCGGGCTTGAGATCTCTTCTTCGGTGACGTTCAGAGTTACTGCATCACCCTTTGCCGGGGTGAAGAGTGGTTTGCCATACTTTGCAGTGCCGAAATCCTTAAAGAAGTTCTGAGTTTCATCGCTGGTCATAAAGTTGATCCACTTCTTGCCTGCATCAACGTTGATCCCAACACCAGAGAACTTCTCAGGGTTGACTCTCATAACCGCATAAATATTCAGCAGATCCTTACCATCGGTCACATATGGCTTGAGGGTAAGGTTGCTCTCCATTGTGTTCCAGGTTGCCGAGTCACTAAGTGCATAGGCTTCCTTCTCGTTGGCCATATTCAGGGTTGGTCCCATGCCCTGCCCTACTGCAAAGTACCAGGGTGATTTATTTACTTCAGCATAATCATACCCGGATGCCTTCCAGAGGAGTTTTTCGCGTGACTCAGTTCCTGAACCGTCACCACGAGAGACAAAGGTGACCTTATCATTGGTCGTTGCTGCATCACCGATTGCCTTGAATGCTTCACTTCCAGTCTTTCCTGCAATCTTTGCCGGATCAGATTCAGGACCCACAACTACAAAGTAGTTTGACCCAAAGACTCGGCGATCAAGTCCATATCCCTCATCAATAAATTTGTCTTCAGCAACCCGGTCGTGAACCATGACCAGATCAACATCGCCAGAGCGCCCGTACCCCAGTGCCTGACCTGTTCCCACAGCAACCCACTGGACACTGATATTGTTCTCTTCCTGGAATTTTTTCGAGAGTTCAATAAGTGCACCAGTTGCGTCAAGGCTGGTTGTAGTCCCGATCAGAAGTCTGTCTTCTGAGTGGGTTGCCCCGGTAAGGTCGGTTACTTTCTCAGCAGATACACCACTGCAGAGCAGCAGGGTAATACATACCAGAGATAATCCTATCAATGCTCGTCTCATCATACCAATGTTATGTTTTACACACAACCATAAATATCTGATTAATAT
>DATMXW010000097.1:0-14421 GCA_035561295.1 Methanospirillum sp.
ATGGCATTCCTGCAGCGGGTCGTGAACGGGGGAGGTCGGATTGACCGGGAATACGGACTTGGCAGAGGCAGAGTTGATCTTTATGTTGCATGGCCGATCTCCCCCACCGTATGGCAGCGGGTGGTTATTGAGATGAAGATAATCAGAGGCTCCCGTGAAAAGACCATTCAGGTTGGGCTTGCCCAGGTACATCGATACGCTGACCAATGCGGTGCTGATGAAGCCCATCTGATAGTCTTCGATCAGACACCCGGGATCACCTGGGACGAAAAGATCTTCAGGAGAGAAGATGTGTATGCCGGAACCCCGGACCATCACTGTTCGTTTCCGGTTACCGTCTGGGGGATGTAAAAAATGGGCGTCGGTCTAACTATTTTGACCTCGTGAAAAAATTAGGTCTAACCTGCAAGGTTCATCAGATCTCCTGAGCGGCAATCAGATCTGCATACATCCCGCCCTTTTCCACCAGCTCCCGATGAGTCCCCTGCTCGATAATCTCCCCATGGTTCAGGACGAGAATTTTATCTGCATGAACCACGGTGCTGAGGCGGTGGGCGATCATGAACACGGTCCTGCCTTTCATCAGCTCGCGAATGGTCTCCCGGATCATCAGTTCAGTCCCGGTGTCAAGGTTACTCGTCGCTTCATCCATGATGAGAACCGGAGCATTCTTTAAAATTGCCCGGGCGATAGCAACCCGCTGACGTTCTCCACCGGAGAGCCGAATCCCCCGTTCTCCAACCAGGGTCTCATACCCGTCCGGAAGACCGGTGATAAACTCATGAATTCTGGCAAACCGTGCGGCCTGCTGCACTTCCTGGTCAGTTGCATCTGCCTTCCCGATCCTGATATTCTCTTGGATAGAAGAATTAAAAAGAAAAATATCCTGGGTGACCACGGAGACCGTTCGTCTGAGGTCCTCAAGACGAATATCACGGAGATCATGCCCGTCCAGGCGAATGACACCTTTTTCCGGATCCCAAAACCGCATCAGAAGATGAGTAAGGGTGGTCTTTCCAGCTCCGGTCATCCCTACGATGGCAGCCGTGCTTCCAGAAGGAATGGAGAAACTTGCCCCTTTAAGCACATAAGGTTCCTGCTCTCCATACCTGAACCACACATCAGAGACCTCAAGCGATGGAGTAGAAGATATGGCCACTTTTGGTGATCCGTTCTCCTGAACCACAGGGATATCATCCGTAACCGCAAAAAACCGTTTTGCTCCGGCAATAGTCATACTGAGTTGTTTTGAGACTTCAATGACCTCTCGCATTGAGCTGAATGCACCGGCAGATAGAATAACCGTGATCGGAAGGTAGAAAGAACTGATACGTCCGTCCTGAGCAAGGATCGTAGCTTCGACCAGAACCACCACGATCCCGGCTGATACCAGGATCGCATACGAAGCAGATGCATACGCATTTACCCTGACGTAGGCCTTCTGTTCCTGCCGATACTCTAAGATCATCCGGATAATCGCGGACAGACGGTCTTTCCCCCTGCCAAACGCAAGGATCTCCCAGATTCCCTGAACACTATCAATCAGAAATGAGCCCATAGTGGCAAGGTACCCTCGCAACAGATTCCCTTTCTTCTCGTTCGCCCGAATCGTCAGAATCGGAACCAGAGCGGCAAGAATCAAAAAGAACAGCAGAATAAGGGCCAGGGACGGATGAATCCAGGCCAGTGCACCAAGTACTATCAGAGGGACAACGATTGCCACGATGATCTGGGTTAAGGTATGAGCAAAGAAGAGCTCGAGGATCTCAATATTGTTAATCGCAATCGAGACGAGATCACCCGTTCTCCGGGACACAAAGATCGCCGGAGCCAGGGGGTCCACCTTCCGGTAGAACCGATTCCGCAGCTCGGCAAGTATTTGAAATGCCGCAATATGATTCAGATACGGACCAAAATACCCGCACACTCCCCTGATGAGTGCAAGCAAAAGGATAGCTCCCCCGATAGGAAGGAGTGCTGTTGCCGGATGGCCCTCTTTTGCGGTCACGATAAGCAGCACACCAAGCAGGCCGATCCCTATGGTGACCAGATGTTTTGCTGCATCACAAAACATTCCAGCGACCAAAAGGGGAATATGATTCCGAACCAGTCCGATCAGCCGGGTGAACTGAGAGATAACCGAAGGTTCACTCATAGAATCCCTCCGGTAGAGGGCTCATCAGCAGGCGAATTGCTAAGCATCCTCATCTGGGCACCGACAAGCCGGGCATAATACCCCCCGGCACGGATAAGTTCTTCATGAGTTCCGGTCTCCACGATCTGACCATCTTCCATCACCATGATCCGGTCAGCCCGTCTGATTGTCGAGAGCCGGTGGGCAATAACCAGGACCGTTCGATCCTTGCAGAGTATATCCAGGGCTTTCTGGATGAGCTGCTCACTGCCCGCATCGATACTTGAGGTTGGTTCGTCAAGGAGGAGAACCGGTGCGTCCTTCAGAATTGCCCTGGCGATAGCAATACGTTGCTTTTCTCCCCCGGACAGCCGGGTTCCCCGCTCTCCGGTCATGGTAGTGTACCCCTCCGGAAGTCCGGAGATCCATTCATGAATATGTGCTGCCTTCGCAGCAGCGATAATCTCCTCGTCAGTTGCATCGGGAGATCCGATGAGGAGGTTGTTTTTTATCGTGTCATAGAAGAGATAGGTCTCCTGGGATACGAGAGAAAATTGTTCTCTGAGCTGATCAAGAGGATATTGGTCAATGGGAATGCTGCCCAGAAGAATAGACCCATTCCGCAGAGTGTGAAACCGGTACAAGAGGTCGATGACCGTGCTCTTTCCAACACCCGATGTCCCTACCAATGCAACGGTCTCACCGGATTGTACCTGAAATGAGCAGTTCTTCAGAACTTCCCGTCCCTGTTCATAGGAAAAACTGACATCCTGAAACGTGAGCGAGGGAGATTTTTGATTGCTGATAGGGAGGGGTGCAACCGGAGAGGTGACTTCAGGCTCCTCGTTCATGATCTGCTCCAGCGAATCAAGGGCTCGTTTTCCATACAGGCTGTTGTGGAAGTGCTGACTGAGTGCGATAACATGCTCATAAAAGATGGGGCCGATGAGAAGGACCATCATCACTCCTTCTATCCCGAATTTTCCGTTTGTATACTGGATACATGAATAGATGAGGGCAAGACCGTATCCCAGGTACGGAACCACATCACAGACATAGTGAACGCCGAAGAAGATCTTCAGGGCTTTGATATAGGTATTCTGCAGTTTTTCTGCTTTCTCGTGAATCTGCCCGGCCCGATAATTACTCAGGTTAAACATCTTCAGAGTAGTCAGCCCCTGCAGACTCTCTGCATAATAGGAACTGAGATCGTGGTAATCCCGCCAGATATCAAGTTTCTCATTCCACGAGAGTTTGTATGAGAGGGCAATTGAGAATGGAACCAGGGGAACAAACACAAGGAGAATCACAGCAACGGTGACGTCAAGGAGAATGGAGAATGATATAAAGAGAGCTGCCGGAATGGCAAAACAGAGAATGAGGCAGGGGATGAAGAAACCAACATACTGCTCAAGGGAATCAACCCCATCAGATATCGTGGCTGCAACAGAACCTGAACTCTTATGCTCGGTATAGGCAGGACCCAGACGGAGCAGATGCTCATACACCCGGGATCTGACACTATATTTCATCAGGTCTGCCGTTCGCTGGGCAGATATATCCCTGAGTGCATCGGCAGCGCCCCGGATCAGAAACAGGAGGATCATGCCGCCGATGACCGGGGCCAGGGTAATAAATGCCTGACCACTGATAACCCCGGCGATCAGCATGCTCACCAGGAAGAGCATGGTAATATTGGTTGCTGAGCTGAAAAGGCCGGCAACCGTGGTAACCCCCATGCTCCGGCTCATGCCTTCGGCAAGGGAGAATATTCTCCGGTCAAAGAGGGCGGTGGAGAGCCAGGTGATAAGACTATCCGGGTCAGATTGTAGAATTTGTTTCATAGAACTATTTCCCTTTTCTTTTGATTACTCTTCTTATGATGAAAGGTAGAGAGGCATCGTTTGTACATAGAAAATTTAAATCATTTAATTAAATCTGATTATACTATTAAAACTTACAAATAATTAACACTTATTTTATATTTTATCTCACCCAACTAAGGTGATACATACAGGAGCTGAGTACTATGAATACCCATGATTCTTCAATTCCGGACGTGAAGGAAAACGTAAGAACGTACTGGAATGAACGTAGCAAAACCTTTGATAATGATGTGGGCCATGGAGCAGATGAGAATGAAAAGCGATTATGGAAACAATATCTGTCTGAAATCATCGGCTCTGAGCCTAAGAAGGTGCTCGATGTCGGAACCGGAACCGGAATGATTGCAACCACCCTCGCTGAACTCGGACATATCGTAACCGGCATCGATCTTGGAGAGAAGATGATGGAGATAGCACGCAGGAAAGCAGAGTTACTCAATCTTCAGATAACCTTTATGCTCGGAGATGCAGAAGGCCCGGATTTTCCTGACAACACCTTTGACTGTGTTATCTGTCGTCACCTGCTCTGGACACTTCCTCATCCGGATACCGCAATCCGTGAGTGGTCACGAGTGTGCAGGCCCGGAGGCCTGATCATTGCGATTGACGGGCATACAAGACCACACGATTATTTTCCGAATCCTGAAGAGGCAGGGCTTGAAAATCTCAATGACCAGCAGAAATTGTGGTATCAGATGTATTCCCGGGATGTTGTCGATCAGCTCCCCCTGAAATATGACATGAGTGTTGATTTTCTAAAATCTTATTTCTCAAACCTTCACCTGACCGGAGTACAACATAAACATATCGATGAGATATCGGAATACCAAAAGAATCTCACAAGGGACAAGCAAGTGGGTGACCATTGTGAAGTCAATATCATTTGGGGCATGGTACAGAAATCAGAATAATCCCATGTTTTAAAAACGACCACGATTGCCCATGGGCCATCTTTTTTTTACCGTATATGCTGAGTAAAGATTATTACGGGATACGTAGCTAAAAAGGAATTAGGGGAGCGTCAATTAGCTGGATACCCGAAAATTCCGTTATTTTCCAGATCATACAGGGTATGCTGCCAGTTGGTAATATACTCATTCTGTGCCTGTTGCACACTCATATCAGCAAAGAGATCAGGATAGAGCCACTTGGCAAACTGAATCAGACCGATGTGGTACCCGGGTCCCAGGACATTGATATACGGAGTTATGAATACCTTGTTCGATTTTACCGCATTTGTCGTGCTGAAACCAGGTTTTGCAACTACTTCATCATACCGTTTTTTCACGGTGTTCTTATCATTGGTCTCATATCCTCCTTCCCAGGAAAGACCGATGATGGCATCAGGATTCTGTTTGACAACCCATTCTGCGTCTACTGCCGGAAGAACACTCTCGAATCCTCCTGACAGTTTTTTCCCGATATTATTTCCGCCTGCAAATTCAAGAGCCTCAGAATACCCGCTTCCCTTGGATACCGTGGTATCGCCCGGACGGTCAATAAACACATTGAGCCTTTTTTCTGCAGGTATTGTATCAATCCGCTCCTTGATGGAATTCAAGATTTTTTGCTGGTATGCAATATAATTCTGTGCGTTATCAACTTCATCAAGCATATATGCCATCAGCATAAGGGAAGGGACTGCTGTATGGGACTGCCAGGTTCCGAGACGGACAACATCGATTCCTTTATCCTTTAATTTCTGTTCAAGGTCAGGACACCCCATCTCACTCACGGCATGGATGAAAACAGCATCAGGATTCAACTCCAGGATTTTTTCCACATTACAGTCTTTTCGATTACCAATTGATTGTACCTTACTGAGTTCAGGGAAATACATCGGTAAATCAATAATGTCTGTGTCAACACCGACTACCTTATCTTGAGATCCGAGGATCCGGATAATTTCAGCAGTATTATCCTTAACAATTATTATTTTATTGAGTGGATGTTTTACTGATGCAATCTCACCCATTAAATTAACATAATAGATAGTATCTTCTTTTCCATCGATAATCTTCTGAATCTGGTCAATATCCTTCTGGTCAATCACCCCGTCATTGTTGGCATCTGACAGGGAGTTCTTTTTTTCTTTTCCTGATATTATCTCATTGATCTTCGCGATATCAAGATCGTTTACCACCTCATCCTGATTCGCGTTACCCATGATCTGAACACTGAAAGGTTCACCAATCTGAACATCTTCAGCCGAGGAGATCACAATTCCCAGGCTGAGTACAAATAGTAAAACTAATGCGAGTCTCAACTTCATTTTTCACCCGATATGCAGAAATTAGTAACTGCAATATATGATTAGCATACAATCATAAAAATAATAGATGGTGATCTACATTATGTGACGAATATATCTTTCGTGTGACCAGATTTGTTATTCTACTACGACTAAAACGGTAAATATCTTGAATCTATGACCAATCGTAACACATTACATCAAAATTCACCACGTAAGAGTAATCGGGGACTATCACCTATCCGCGAGGCATATATCAACCAGAAAGGAAAACGGATCCTGTTTCTCATTGGCTCTCTTTGCTGCATCATCCTGCTCATCGGATATGCGACCATCTTGGGCTCTGCCAATTTGACCATTATTGAAGTATACTCAGCAATCCTCGGAAAAATATTTCCCTGGGTTTTTTCCGGAGGTGAACTGTCCAATGCAATCATATGGGAGATCCGCCTTCCCCGGATCGTCATGGCGATTATTGCCGGGGCAGGTCTTGCCCTCGCCGGAGCAGTCATGCAGGGAGTTCTTCAAAATCCCCTTGCCGAACCGTTCACTCTGGGCATCTCTTCCGCTGCGGCTAGCGGAGCTGCGATTGCCATTGTAACCGGTGCAGGCCTTATCGGGGGGCCTTTCCTTATCATCGGAAATGCGTTTGTTTTTGCCATGGCCGCAACTGCCCTGGTCTATCTGCTTGCTCAGTGCCGGGGGATGACACCAGAGTCGATGATACTTTCAGGAATTGCGATAATGTTCTTTTTAAATGCGATAACTTCAATTGTTCAGTATATCGGCACTCCGGAACAGGTTGAAGCGGTGGTCTTCTGGATGATGGGAAACCTCGGGAAATCTACCTGGGGGATGATAACCACCACGTCTATCCTTCTGGGTATCTGCGCTCCTATCCTGTATTTTAAGGCCGTTGATATCAATATCATCGGTTCTGGTGATGAAACGGCAACAAGTCTGGGAATTCACGTCGAAAGAGCCCGCATCATCTGCATGGTTCTGGCAGCCCTGATTACTGCCGGGTTTACTGCGTTTACCGGGGTAATCGGGTTCGTGGGGCTTATTGCCCCCCATATTACCCGAATGCTCATCGGAGGAGACAACCGGTATGTTCTGCCGGGATCTGCCTTAGTAGGATCAATTATTCTTCTGAGTGCAGACACGGCAGCAAGAACAATAATATCTCCGATTATTCTCCCGGTCGGTGTTATGACCGCAGTGCTTGGAGTCCCGTTCTTTCTCTTCCTCTTCCTGCGGCAGAAAAAACAGTTTTGGTACTAAAATATGAGAGGAAAAAGAGGGAACCCGGATCTCATACCCTTTTCAGGGTTTAATTCCGGTGACTAGGAAGGTTGGTCCCCAGTGGCCCTGCCTGAAATAATCTCCTCTGGTCATAACACGCTCATTTACGTCCATATAGACCTTAACATCTAATAGCCCGGTCTTTTGAAAGAGAAGGATATCATCAATCGGCCGATCTGCATGGGTTGACCATAACCCATGAATCATATTAGGATCACAATCAGCTTTCCAGGCATTCCGGAGTTCTGTAATTGATGAATATACTCGTGTGCCCTGTTTCCATGCCTTTTGGATCATGGTTTTCTTTCCACTGTACCAGTTCCCGTCTACAATACAGAGCCGTCCCCCCGGTTTGAGCACCCGGTTCCACTCGTTCAGTGCTGCGGTAGGATTGGTTACAGTCCAGAGCACCCATCGGTTTACCACGGCATCAAACGTATTATCTTCAAATGGAAGATCTTCAGCATCCCCTTTCCGTAAATCTACTTTCACCCCACAGGCATCTGCATTTTTTTGGGCAAGGTTAAGCATCTGTTCGGAGAGATCCACGGCAGTAACCTCATGACCCATCCCGGCCAGGAGAACAGAGATAGATCCGGGGCCGGTGCCTACATCAAGGATATTCAGAGGTTTCGTCCCCAGATGTTCTGAAAAAAGAGTTTTCCATCCTTTTGTTCCGGTTTCAGATCTGAGGAATGGCTCGATTCCCCGATTGTACCTGGTTGCTCCGGAGTTCCAGTATCCGATTATTTTTTGTTTCATGATCTATTGACTCCAAACTACTGCTGATTGATACTTTGTGCATACTAATATTATCATCAGGATAATAAATAACACCTTTTTACCTTTATTCACAATACATATAGGGTAGTGAAAAGAAACGTATGATCAGTGAAGGAGTACAGGGTATCTTCAAATGGGTTCTTCCCCGATGATGGATACGGAATCTTAATTCGGAGAGAAATTTCAACGTTTCGTTTTGAGATCGGATGATATCATGCCGGTTTTATTATCCGAATTATAGATGTCTTCTCCCTTCACGATGGATATGAGGTATGAACAAGAGACCATGAACCGGGCTATTATTGTCCGTTCTGATCCTGATACAGAACGGGCTCCATAACTCCGGTTCTGGAATCATCTGATGAGTTACGGGATTATTATGGGTTTATCACGAGATAAGATAGTAATTGGAATTATTATAGGATTGTTATCGCTGGTAATCGTTACTCCATTCGGAGTATATGCAGATGAAACACTGACCATTGGTCTTTCAGAATTAAAAGTAAAAGACAAAACCGGGGGGTTAGATGCAGAGTCATATAATGCCCCAATGCCGGTGTATTCACTCGTATATGATGCTCTGGTAGAATACGGGGATGACGGGGAGATAAGGCCCGGACTGGCAGAATCATGGGAGGTCTCACCCGACGGGAAGGTTTACACCTATCATCTGCGTAAAGGGGTTTTCTTCTCTGATGGTAGTCCTTTTGATGCAAACGCAGTAAAATTCAGCATGGAGCGCCTACAGAAGAAACTTTCTGCCGGATGGATGAGTATGGATGATTTTACCAATATTGAGATTGTTGATGATAACACGGTAAAAATCTCCTATGACAAACCATCATATCCGATAATCCAGGAGATGAGTTTATGCAGACCTCAGCGTATTATGAGTCCCAGCTCCGTAACTCCCAAAGGCGATCCGAATGGGACTTTTGTCACTCCCATCGGAACCGGGCCATTTAAATTTGAGAGTTATACAGATAGTAAAGAGTACGTGCTGGTGCGTAATGATAAATACTGGGGAGAAAAACCAAAAATTGAAAAAGTCGTATTTAAACTTATTCCTGATGAAAACACCCGGACTATGGCTCTTAAATCGGGAGAAGTGGATATTCTGGGATCCGGCCTCTCAACGATCGACCCGGGTATGGTCAGTGATCTTCGGTCGACTAAGGGAATATCCATTGTCGACCGGGAAGGTGATATGGCGATATCCCTGATCCCGAATTACTTAAAAGCCCCCCTGAATGATGAAAAAGTCCGGGAAGCATTAAATTATGGTATCGATACGAAAACCATAACCTCGGAGTTGTTCTCGGGAATCTACTCTCCGGGAAAAGGAGTGTTTTCAACGACGATCCCTTATTTCAAGCAGGTAGTAGAGAGTGGGGTTGTAAAAGGATATGAATTCAATCCGGAAAAAGCAAAAACTCTTCTTGCAGAAGCAGGGTGGGAAGATAAAAATAAAGATGGCATCCTTGAAAAGGGTGGAACCAATCTTGAAATTAACCTGATCATTCCGAACACCATGCCGTGGTCCGGATACGGAGTATCAGATCAAAAACCCCTTGCTGAGGCTATCCAGGCATATCTGAAAGATATCGGTGCCCAGGTGAATATTAAATCCATGGAAGGAGGAGCCTGGTGGGATGAAGTTACCAAGACTTATGGGTATGATATGTATCTGTATGGACCATGGGGAGTAATTTACGACCCACTTATCACTCTGAAAGCATACTGGTACACCGGGGGAAGATTGAAGTATTCAGATCCGGCACTGGATGCGATGATTGACCAGGCCTATCTCTCAACTGACGAGTCAGCAAGGCAGCAGATACTCAATGATATTTTTAGTTATCTTGAGAAGCACTCACTGGTAATGCCGATCTATCAGGATGCGAAAGTCTTTGCTATTCGGTCCAATGTGAACGGGTTTGAGATACCTGCATCAGACTTCATCTTTAACCTGAATAATCTGGAGAAAACCTCCTGATTTTTCCTATTTTTAATAATTTATGAATTGAAACTGGTTATCTCCGAGAAAATCCCGGATTTCTTATGTACGTATCATGAATTTTGTTATTGTAACCAGACTATTGCTTGTTTTTCCAACCCTTATCGGGGTTACTTTCATAACTTTTGCCCTGCTTTTTCTGTCTCCCGGAGATCCGGCAGAAATCTTGTTGCATGAACAATATGGAACGGTGGATCCGGGATCCGCGGTTGTAGAGGAATTTAAAGCAATGCATGGGTTAAATGATCCAATCATTGTCCAGTATGTCCACTGGCTTTCCCGAATCGTAACCGGCGATTTTGGAATTTCATTTCGGACCGGGAACTCAGTGCTCGAAGAATTTGTGAGCCGATTTCCGATTACCATCCAGATTGCATTTTTTTCAGAGATTCTAGCGCTATTAATCGCCGTGCCTCTTGGAATTATCGCTGCTTGCAGACGAAGAACGTGGTTAGATCACACAACACGTTTCATTGCCTTATGCGGAATTTCGGTTCCCAGTTTTTGGTTAAGTGTTGTGGCACTTCTGATTTTTTCCCTGTATCTCAAATGGATTCGGGTTCTTGAAGATAGTTATCCCCTTGTACTCGTTCTTCCAGTATTAATTCTGACATTTGCCCAGATGGGGACATTGATGCGTCTCACCAGGGCAGGAATGCTTGAAACGTTAAAACAAAATTATATCAGGACTGCCAGGTCGAAGGGACTCAATAAGCGTGAAGTCGTATGGACCCATGCTCTCAAAAATGCCTTGATTCCTGTTTTAACGATTTTTTGTATGCAACTTGGGAGTCTTGCCGCCGGAACGGTTATTATTGAAACCGTTTTCACTTTGAATGGTGTCGGCAGGTTTTTGATTGAATCGATATACGCCAGGGATATCCCAGTTATTCAGGGCTTTTTCCTGATTATCGCTCTCATTTATGTACTGGTCAACCTCTGTGCCGATCTTATCTACTGCCTTCTGGATCCACGGGTCAGGATCCGGGGGATGACTCATGAATCCCTGGAGCAGATATGAACCGTGAACTCAATAAACTCTGGATGGACCACTCCGCAAGAGCCGGATTTATCATTCTACTCATTATCATTGGTATGGCAGTAACTGCTCCATGGATTACTCCTGCAGATCCGTACAAAATGAATCTTTCTGACCGCTTAGAACCTTCTTCAATTCAACACCCATTGGGAACCGATGAACTTGGAAGGGATTATTTTAGCAGAATAATATATGGGGCCAGAATTTCTCTCCTTACTGCAGCAGGGGTAACCCTGGGTTGTCTTCTCATCGGTGTAACCGTCGGGCTCATCGCAGGATATGCAGGAAATATTGTAGATGAAATCCTGATGAGAATTGTGGATATTTTTTTAGCATTCCCTTCACTTCTTCTTTCATTTGCCATTGCAGGGCTGCTTGGCCCATCAATGATGAACCTCGTTATTGCGATGGTTGCAACCGGATGGGTTTCATATTCCCGGGTCATTCGTTCAGCAGTTCTGGTAGTAAAAGAGCAGGATTTTATTCTTGCATCAAGAGCGATCGGATGCAGCCATATCAGGATTCTGATGAAGCATATCATCCCCAATATTATCGGCCCTATCATTGTTCTTGCGACCCTTGATATCGGGACCGTCATCCTCGGTATCAGCGGAATGAGTTATCTGGGCCTTGGTGCCCAGCCGCCTGTTCCCGAATGGGGGTCGATGCTCAATGCAGGACAGAAATTTATGGAATCTGTTCCTACATTGATGTTTTTTCCCGGCCTTATGATCTTTATCACGGTTATGGCATGCAATCTGGTGGGAGACGGGATGAGGGATGCGCTGGATTCAAAGAATGTTGATAAGGTGGAACTATGACGAAGGACGGAAAACCCGAACTTCTTGATGTGAAGGATCTCAACATCACCTTCCATATGAACGATATCAGGACAGAGATCTGCTCGCAGGTATCCTTTTCTATCAGACAGAATGAACGAGTTGGACTCATCGGTGAAAGCGGATGTGGAAAGACGATTGTGGCACTATCCCTTCTCAGGCTGCTTCCGGACAATGCGGCAATTTCGGGTCATATTGACTTTCACGGACTCAACCTTTCTACATGTAGTGATGAAGAAATTCAAAAGGTTCGGGGTAGCGAAATATCCATGATCTTTGAGCAACCGAAGACATGCCTGAACCCGGTTTTTTCTATTGGATGGCAGATCCGGGAATCTGTCAAAAAAACATCAGGATTGCCTGATATTGATACCCGGCAAAAAGCTAAAGAACTGCTGGTTTCAGTAGGTATGGATCCTGCACGGTATCATCAGTATCCTCACCAGATGAGTGGGGGAATGCAACAGCGAGTGATGATTGCTATGGCAATGGCTTCAAATCCACAACTTCTTATTGCTGATGAACCAACCACCGCACTTGATCTCATCCACCAGGCACAAATCCTGGATCTTATCAAAAAAAAATTATCTGACTCCGGAGCCTCTCTTTTTATTATTACCCATGATTTGGATGTTGCAGCAGAATTATGTGACCGGATTATGGTAATGTATGCCGGAGAAATTGTAGAAATCCGTGATATCCAGGACTTTATTAATGGGCCCTCCCACCCGTATTCGATTGCACTCGTTAATGCAGTACATGATCAGGAGTTTAATCCAATCCCGGGAGTCGTTCCCGAATTTGGCAATTTTCCTCAAGGGTGCAGGTTTCATCCCAGATGCAGGGTATCTTCTGAGATCTGTTCTTTCAAGACTCCTCAATTACGTGAGAGCGGTTCAGGTCTGGTGAGGTGCCATTTTGCTTGAACTCATTCAGGTTTCTAAGCATTATCATACCAGAAGATTTCAAAAAAAGACATTTCCCGCAGTTGATAATGTTTCGCTCTCAATAGAGCCGGGAAAAACGTTCGGACTTGTCGGAGAAAGTGGATCCGGCAAAACGACTGTTGGTCTTCTCGCATCAAGGCTGATACTTCCAAGTAAAGGTGAGGTCTTTATTAATGGTATCAATATTCAATCGAAAACAAAAAAAGAGGATTTGCATCTCCGAAGAAAGATCCAGATTATTTTCCAGAATAATGAATCTGCTCTTGATCCGAGAATGAGTCTATCAACGCTCATTCAGGAACCTCTCATTGTTCATCATGTTGATGCATCTGATACTGCTGTTCTGCATCTGATGGAACGGGTTGGGCTTGGGAAAGATCTGAAGGACCGATATCCTCACGAACTGTCCGGAGGCCAACGGCAACGGATATGTATTGCCCGGGCTATCGCTTTGAATCCCCAGTATTTAATTGCTGATGAACCCGCAGCATCGCTGGATTATTCTGTGCAGGCACAGATTCTTGAATTATTAACCACATTACAGAAAGAAAAAAATATCGGTATGCTCTTCATCTCGCATCATCTGAAGATCATCAGAGTCATCGCCGATATCATAGCAGTCATGTTTAATGGGAGGATAGTGGAAAAAGGGCTGAAAGAAAGTGTTTTTAATACTCCTCTTCACCCTTATACTCGTGACCTGATGTCATCTCTTCCGGGACTGAATCGAAGAGATAAGATTCTCTTCCCCATTACCCCTGAACCAGATAATCGTACATCACCACTCACCGGATGCAGATATTATTCACGTTGCCGGAGAAGAGGAGAGATCTGTTTACATCATGAACCCGAACTGAAGGATAGGGGTGATGGGCATTATGTTGCATGTCATAATGCCTCAGCCTCTTCATAGGTCAAAAAATGATTTAGGAGATTCAGGGAAGTTTAATTATACAAATTTTTGAGATTTTCATTATACCCGTAGTGCCGTTTTTCAAATTATATTGTAGATGAATGGTTAGAAATACTATAATCCCTCTTTCTGCCGTAGCGATGGTATGCTCTTTGTTCTTGTGATAACCCTTATTTGGAGTGAAATCAGGGATGTAATGAACCCCAAATCATTATCGATATTCTCTAATACCATAGTGTTCCCGTCATTCTATTTTTATCTGGCGAAGAAACCGGCTATGATATGAAAGATCGCCCTGTACTTACAT
>DATMXW010000098.1:0-2520 GCA_035561295.1 Methanospirillum sp.
CTATACCTTTGAGGAGATAAAATTCGGCTCCATTTTCTAATGCCTCAATAATGATCTCATTTGTATCGGTCCCTGTAAAAAAAATAAAGGGAGTAATAGTATCTATTTTTCGAATTTCTTTGAGCAGTGATATTCCATCCATATCAGGCATCTGGTAATCTGATATGATAGTGTGGTATACGTGAGTCGCCAGTAACCCAAGTGCCTCTGCAGCTGAATTTGCAATGTCGATTTTAAACCCGAATTCTTCAAGATATAATCGGGTTGCATTGAGAAAATGGGGATCATCGTCGACAGAGAGAACTCGATACATGAGGAATACCTGATAATAGAAAAATATTGGACCACTAACGATAAATACCGTTGGGAATTACTATTGCAGCTCCTGAAATTTCAAAGATAAATAATTATTGTAGAGGTTACATTCTGAGAAAAATTCTCATTATGAGGTAAAGAAATCTACAAGAAATGTTTTCTCGAAAATGGGGGAGAGAATTCCCCAATATGTTCCAGATTATGTCACAATGACCGTTATGGTCACAATAACAGGGTTACCATCCGCTCCCATAAGCGGTGCCCCATTGGCATCAACAATTGCAAAGGGCACCTCATAAGTTCCTTTTGGAGCTCCACCTATAACTACAATGGGTATATTCTGAATCAAACCGCCCCCCCTCACAATTGTCAGGTCTTGAGCCCGAATTATATCCCAGACAGAAGATTCAACGTTAGTGGGAACATAAAACAGGGAACTTTCTGCGAGAGCATCCTGAATTATTTGGTTTGTTTCTTCATCAAAGGTAAACTGAGAGACGTCCTGGACTCCGGATTCTCCAGTAGGAGCGGGGATAGTCACTTCAGGGGACTGTGTGCCAGGATTGATCTCCTGATTTACCGGAGGAATAATATTTGTCCCCGTATTCCCTGATTCGGCAGATACTGCAGAAATTGATACTAGTATGGCAAGTAATAAGACCACACTCATCAGCATGAACCTTTTAGTCATGATGAAAAATCTGCGTTATGAGAATTTATATGTTTTCTATCCTTGAAAACCAGGATAATGATCACATCTATTTAGATCGCTAACTCAGGTATGGCAAAGGTTTCTCCTGTTTCCAGGATATGGTATGGACCAGTTGCAGAGACTCTATTCTTAGCTGCAGTTGTCGAATAAGGGACAATAAAACGCCCGTTTTCACTTTTTTGCTGATATACAAATTTTCGGCCCTGGTTTGTTATCAGGGGAAGTTCTATTGTACCATCACCTTCAATGACATATCCAGGTACACGCTCAAAAATTTTTACCCATTTAACTTCGGAATTTCTGGAAACTGTGACAGTTTGAGGTGATTCATATATCAACCGATAGGTCTGTAATGCAGGAACATCACAGACTGGGAGAGAATATTTCGTGGATACCAGATCTTGTCCAACTGGTAATCCTTTTCTGGCAAGTAAATTAGCTTCCAATGCTGTAACGATTGATGTATTAATGAGCCTTGAGTATGATTCATTCTCAATCCGATCATAATGAACCACCATCCCTCCAACCCCGCTAAAAAATGATCCATCTAGTTCATGAAGCCGAAAGATCATATCCTGATAAAAATCATTTTTCTTAAATGATACAACCTTTGCCTTAGATGATTGCGAATTTCCCGGAGAATAAGTAAATTGAAACCGGTCAATCTGATACATCCCATTTGTCCAGAAAGGGAGAGAAGAGAATTGAGACTCGGTCAGTGAGAAATCCGTAATAACATATTTGATCCCATACTCATCTGCCAGATTGTTTGCGTCTGCCTCTGTTGTTGAGAGAAAGAAAGGTGCAACCCGGTAAACTGTATTCTGAAACGGACTTGCCAGGGGTATCCGGTGAGAGATTACAGAAATCCAATGCCCATACATCCACCATGATAGGATTCCATAAGAGGTATTCGGGTATGTAAAATTATTCATCTCATAGATAGCATAAAAATCAATACCGGAATCTGGCGTATTTGTCTGGAACCACTCAAGCGCATCAACCCAGTCATCACTAATTGAGAGATCCCGAACAGTACTGTTGATTTCTCCGAGGGTATTTGATACTGTTAGCAATGCGATTACCAATAAGAGAATTCCAATAAGAATAGTTGCTCCATGGGTTTCTATCATGCATGGTACTCTTCGATTAACAGACCCTGAGGTGATCCCGAAGAAGCAGAATACCGACTGATGTATCCGTTTTTTTGTCCAGGTATGCAATGAGGCCAGAGCAATTGAAGCAAGTATCACGACTGGAACCACAGCTAAATATTCATACCTGACATGAAGAAGTGTTGAGGTAAGAATAACAATTGTCCAGGTTATCAGGAAAAACCGGACCTTATCCCCGGTGTGATATACCCGGGAAAGTGAGAGAAAAAATCCCGCGATAAATAGGAATAAAGCAAGATTATAGGATGAGAACGCAGCTGAAAAATCCCACCCCTGCATCTCTGAGATAGATGTTTTTTCATATGATAGGAATAAGAA
>DATMXW010000099.1:0-2413 GCA_035561295.1 Methanospirillum sp.
TTCAATCCCCTTTAATCATTTCTCTGTAACCCTTTTTTCGTAAATGTTGCAGGTATCCAGGTGATCCATACTGCCTTCATAGTACCGAATTGCAATCTGCTTGAACTATAATACGAATTAACATTTTCTCTATAGTTCATGGTGAGCACTATATTCACATCTCATGACTATATTCTCCATGAATTAAACCTATCAAGGTTCCGTCCAAATTGATTACTGTCAGAGTGCTGTTCCCTAATAACTTCTGGAGTATGAGAGGACACGATACCTATGAAAACAAAAATATTAGAAGAGATCGGTGAATATAATCTTCTCCTTCCGTATCTTGTTCAGAAAGCTCTCACAGCAGGTGATAAAAGTCAATATTATCTGAACATTATCAAAGCTGCAATTGACAATGCTGAAAACCCTGATATAAAGCGAGATCCACTTTCTGATCTTCGTGAGAGGGTTGATATAAAAAATCAAAAATTTGATTCAGTTATCAGCGAAACGAGGATTTCTCCTGAAGGAATGTATCATATTCCTTTCTTTGATGAGATAATTGCCCGATTATCTGCAGCAATTCTGGATCTGGTAAATCCATTCAGCTCAGAAACATATTATTCAAATCCCCCTCTTCTTGAACGGGCGCAGCTCTTACTTGATACATTTACAGGTCCAGAATTCCCCCTTTACAGGAATGATGAAAGAATCAATCTTCTTCATGAAGAGTACCCTGGAGAGAACTTTATCAGCCTTATTCGTGAGGTAGAGGAGATTTTGATTCCTCTTCAGGAAAAGATGGCTCCTGAAGATGTATACGGATCCACCGCATACATGATTGAACCAGAAGATATGTACCTGATTCGATCATTTATGATCGGTTTGAACCGGACAGAATCGTTGAGATTCGATCATCCTGGACTTGGAACGCAGGTAATTAGGGTTGGAGATTCACTCATTATTGAAAATGAGGTTGGAATGACTGATGCCCATGTCCTGGTTCTTTTGATAAACGGATTGAATGTAACGATTCGCTACACCGATGTTCATTTAAGCCGTGTTTCTTTCTTCCAAAGCGTAATGGGGCCATATCCGGTTCTTTGGAAAGAGATAATTTCTCGGAATTATCTGAAAGGAGAGCCTGGAGAGTTGTATCATATTGCTACCGGGACTTTTTCAGCACGTTCGGGAGAAGAGCTCCTGATGTTTATCTCTGCTCTCTCATCAAAAATTGTCTTTCTCATTGAGTGGAATAGGGCAAGAAAAGCTTTTAAATACTTCCTTTCTGGAAATGATGTTCTGAAAGTCCTCCACAAAGCGGTAAAACGGGAGGTTGGGCATCGTGCATTTCTGATACTTGGCGGGGAACGTCTCATTTTTGAAGCTCTCGAAGATTCCTCTCATGTTTCATTAAAATATGGGGAAACTCTTTCAGATATCCTGGGACATGATAGTGCAATAGAATTCTGCATCAGTGTATTAGAGATTGCATCACAGTATCTGAGACAAGATTTGCCAATTTCACATATTCGCGAGGATATTAAGGCAGAGCTGACACGTCAGTTTCTCAATGGAAGAGATGACCTCGAGCATTCATATGTTGCATATGCAGGAAAGATCAAAAAAATGGTCTCTTATTTTACTGTCCTCTCTACAGGGTTGTCAGATTCTGACCTGATACTAAAAAATGATATTGAAGTTCAGATTCAGGAGTGTGCAGTTCAGATGGATAAGGAATTAAAAATTATTCGTTCTAGGATTTCGCATAATCCTTCTGAAGGGTCCTGGATCTGTTGTTTCATTGCAGTGAATAATGCTATGGTGCATCTTAGTGAAGTCGGGTATTTGTATACTCTTCTTCCCGGACACGATATCGGTCCTGATTCAGCACGGGAAATTAATCGGTTATCAGGATATGCTGAATGTGCTGCAGATATTCTATACCAGGCTATTGAAGGGGGAGGTAAGACACTTCCCCGGGATACCAGTTACCATAATGCGTCACATCAAAATTCTGGAATAATATCTGAACTGATTATTTCAAGTACTGGAATATTTCGTTCTGCCCAAAAAAGGATGTATCTGAGTGGAGCCCCTGGGTCTGACGATTTTATTTTTTTTGAAATCTGCAGGCTATTTAGAGAAACCATTCAGTATCTCTTATCTGCAGCTGCGTATGTCAGAGATGAGCATTGGTACTATCAACTTCGGCCCCATCTCCGTTTTAGCTTTAAGGATAATCTCACTCAAACAGGTCAGCGTACCTGATTCCAACCATTGGATCACCATTTCTATTTTTGTAACCATTCAGTCGGGGTTTTAGTACTCATTGTTCAGAATTAGCTATGATAGATCTCCACTCATATGGCTGGTGTGATATTTATGGATCATTTAATAATATGCAATTCACTCATTCACTCACTTCAGC
>DATMXW010000100.1:0-14146 GCA_035561295.1 Methanospirillum sp.
AGAATAATTCCCATAATTATCTCCAAAAAATGTGAGAAAAAAAGAATTAATTAGAGGTTACACGTACGTGTCAAGAACTACCTGACTGGATCCATCAGACCAGGTTCCGGTTGCAATAACGTGGTCTTTTCCAGAAGTTCCAGAGGTAAATTGTTTTGTAGAACCTGTTGCAATACCTACCGTACCAGCAACTCCAGCAGCTGTAACAGTGATACCAGTAAGATCGGTAATATCTTTCCCACCGTGATTTGTTATCACAATAGTGTTAGATCCAGTCTGTTCTGCAACAACACCAAGGTTCTTGGTCTTGTTAACATTCCCTGCCATACCAAATACAAATGCTGCAATCACTGCAGCCAGGATGACCGTGATGGCCACCATAAGAATAACACCGATAACCGGTGATACTGCGTCTTCTCTCTTATGCATAATCGCACCTCCTGTGTGCGTAAGAATCACTGTGTTCTAAACACATATGAAGGTTACTTATCGAAAATCCCAGTCAGGTGCACCAGTTCAGTGACTTTGGGATTGACCATTCTCATCCCGGCTTTACCCATTATCGAGCCTTTAATTGCCTCTCCGCAGATTTTTTTCCCCATCCGGCATGCTTCTTCAGTATTCATCCCTGTAGCAAGATACCCCGTAACAGCTGCAGAAAGGCAACAACCAGACCCATGAACCTCATACGGGAGCCGTGGCGCAGATATCCGAACTACATTTTCGTGCGTGATCAGGAGATCAACAGACTCTTCGCCAGAACCATGCCCTCCTTTCACCAGGACGAATTTTGGCCCATATGAGAGGATGATTCGACCCGCTACTTCCATATCAGAGAGATTTCCAATTGAGATCCCTGATAGAACCTCAGCTTCAGGAATATTCGGAGTAACCAGAAGGGCACACGGAATCAGGTCAGAGATCATCGCCTCGGTAGCTTTCTCATCCAGAAGCCGGTGTCCTGATGTAGAGAGCATCACCGGATCTACAATCAGAGGAATTCCAGCTGGAAGAGAAGTCACAACAGCCCTGATGATGCCAGCATTAGCAAGCATCCCGGTTTTGATAGCATCAGGAGTCATATCCTCAAGAAGTGTCAGGATCTGCTCTTGTACCACCACGGGATCCATGGTCCAGACCCCTGACACCCGTCCGCTATGTTGGGCAGTAAGTGCGGTAATCACTGCCATCCCCCAGGCATGACAAACGGAAAAAGTTTTGAGATCCATCTGGATACCAGCTCCACCAGATGGATCAGAGCCGGCGATGGAAAGGGCAATACCAGGTATCGTCATATCATGGTGATGATGGTTAGTATGACCTTCCTACTAGTGTCATAATCGAATCGGGTTTTCCACAGATAATACACGTCCCTTCAGTAACCCTTATTAGATCAGATCTGACTTCAGTGCCCAGAATACTTGCATCTGCTAGTTCTTCCATCCGGTCAGCACATCCACGGGAACCACACCAGAAGGCAGCAGCCACTCCCTTTTCTACCGCTTCTTTAAGCCCTGTTTCATCAGTAACCGGGAAGAGATGATCCTGTACATGCTTCGTAGCTTTCTGCACCATTGCCGCATCCAGATCATCCATCTTCTCCCGAACGCCGGCAAGAAGCACATCTCTCTGGATCTGCGTCTTCTCCCCAAACCGGGTCACTGCGGTTACCACACCACCATCAAGATCACGGGGGCCAATCTCAATCCTCAGGGGAACACCCCGGAGCTCCCAGTAGTAGTATTTCGCACCGGGCCTGAGATCCCGCTCATCCACTTTCACCCGGTATCCCGCAGCTTCGAGCTCCTGCTTTAGCGCTGAAGCAGCAACCCTGACCTCGTCCTCCCGCTTCTTCATGATCACAGGGACGATAACAATCTGGACCGGGGCAATTTCAGGTGGAAGAGCAAGACCGCGATCATCTCCATGGAGACTGATCAGAGCAGCGATTGAGCGTTCAGATATCCCATAACAGGTCTGATAACAGAACTGCTGCTGACCGGCCAGGTTTTCAAAGCAGATGGAGAAGGTCTTTGAGAAATGATCCCCAAGATGGTGAACGGTCCCAATCTGAAGCGTCCGCCCGTCAGGCATAATCGTATCAACGGCTATCGTATAGTCTGCCCCGGGGAATTTATCCCAGTCAGGACGTTTTGATATTAAAACCGGGATATCCATCCGGTCATAAAATTCCTTGTATAGTGCAATAGCTTCCTCAACTGTCTTCTCCGCATCTTCCCAGGTTGCATGAACCGTATGGGCTTCTTTAAAAGAGGTTATCTCACGAAGCCTGATGAGCGGGCGGGTATGCTTGGTCTCATATCTGAACGTATTGACGATCTGATAGAGTTTAATAGGGAGATCTGCATGAGAGCGGACCCAGAGAGCATACATCGGATAGATAGCAGTCTCGCTCGTCGGTCTGAGAGCAAGCTTGACATCAAGTGGACTGGTCCCCCCGTGAGTAACCCAGTACACCTCTTCCTCAAACCCCTTGATGTGCTCTGCCTCTTTCATAAACTCATTTTCAGGAATCAGTAAAGGGAAGAGGGTCTCTTCATGATCACGGTCAAGAAGCTCGCGAAGTATACCATATACTTTTTTTCGTATCCCAAACCCAAATGGGAACCAGACATACAGTCCCTTCACCGGGTACCTGACATCCATTATCTCCGCACGCCAGAGGATATCATTGTACCATTCTGAGAATTCCGCTTTTGGCGGGAGAGTTGCCTCTTGCTCATCCATTGCTCTGCTCCTATGTTACCATCTGTAAGATTGCAGGCGTGATAAATGCCTCCATAAACGCGGAAAATGCGATAAAGGGAATGACATATGTAATAAAAATAATGGAGAGTCTGGCACCTTCGAATGCTGCATCTCCAACACCCACCATCTCTTCAATGATCGCTTTTCCAAGCAGCAAACCCAGTGCCGCAGAAACAAGCACCGCCGGCAGTTCAAAAACCCCATGAGGAATGATCGCAGCAAGCATAACCATCTCGCCGGTCTTCTTCTGAACAACCTCAATGATTGCTCCAAACACTACACCATTAAATGCAATGACAAAAAATGGCACAATTCCAGCAATACAACCACCTAGATAGAGAAGAACACAGGTCTCCAGATTATTCATAAAGAGTCGTGAAGCTACAACTGAGGGGTCAGGATCCATAATATACTTGACAACATTCTCCTGAAAAAAAGTCAACAGTGACTCACCAAATGTTGGTTCTGCAGCCGATACCAGATACCCACCAATACATCCTCCCACGAATATCAGGAGAGAGAACAAAAAAAATTTCAGGAGATTATTCTGCAGTACAGTCAACCCTGACAGAGGAGTCAGGGGCTGAGGAACAGAATCCGCAGAATCAGGTGATTCGCCAGGAAGATCAGACATAGAGTACCATCCTCATCATATCACGAAGTCCGGGAGCCATACCAACCATAATCATTGCCATCACAATAAGATACCAGATACCTGACTTGTCAGTCCGGCGATACTGTTCAAGAATATAGATGCCGGGAATGACCACAAGAAGTTTCAGAGGGAACATAACAAAAGCGGTTCCGGTCAGGGCAATCAGAGTGGAACCCACGACATGCTGCTCTACATAGGGAACCGAATGAAGGTCGATACCATAACTTGTTGCACTCGCATCAAACATATGCCCAAAGATGAGCAGTTGATAGAGTGGGTCTGATACATAGTCCCAGGATAATCCTTTTTTTAGCAGTACAAAGACAACTCCGCTCAATATAACTGCCATTGAGAGAATAATGAATGCAACCCCGAGGTCCAGCCTCCCTTCAGAAAGCCCGAACCAGACAAGAAATGTAAGCGTTATAAGTCCCGCACCGATGCCTACCATCCCAAAAACTCTTTTAAACCCGGGTACAATTCCGCGCTCTTCAAGATTCCAGAGCAACCAGAGGACTGGTGCTGCCAGGGCAAGAATCAGGAAGAATATCAATGGGGTTGTAAGCAAAATACCAAAATCGGGGCCCGCCACGCCTGTATCTTCTACTACCCTCAGCAGTCCCCCAAGAACAATCCAGGGGATGATAGCATAGACAAACTCACGATCAACCTCTATTCTACTCCTCGTCAGCCACCGGTATACCAGCCAGACACAGACGATTAGGATGCCGGCATAGGTCAGGGTATCAACCAGATTATAAGCCTGACCATACCTGATAGGATCAATGTAGTATTTGTATATGAATTCCCTAATCATGTGCTGAGAGCTACATGAGTGCGGATCACATAAATGTGCTGAAGCGGAAGGGATTCAGTAAATCACGCTGGACACAGCTCCCCCGGGATGTACTGGTTGGTCATAATGCAATCAGTCAGCTACCGGATATTCTTGCAGATATCAGACCAGGCAGATCTGCACTCATTATTACCGGCTCTGCAACTCGGGAAGTTGCCGGAAATGAGGTCAGTTCTCTGCTTGAGGATCTCTACACAGTCCATCATTTCTCTGCCAGACTGCTGGATGCTGCAACGCTCAGGGATGCTGAACAGGCCGGACTGGATGCCGGAGCAGAATTTGTTATTGGTGTTGGAGGGGGCCGGATAATTGATACGGCAAAGATTGTATCATATAATCTGGATATTCCGTTCATCAGCATTCCCACTGCTGCGTCACATGATGGAATCGTCTCAGGAAGAGCAACGCTTCCGACCGAGGAGGGGAGTGTATCAGTCCAGGCGCATCCCCCCATTGCAGTTGTTGCTGACACCGCAATTATTGCACGAGCACCTCACCGACTCCTGGCTTCAGGATGTGCAGATGTGATCTCAAATTATACTGCTATTCTGGATTGGGAACTTGCTCACCGCCTTCGTGGTGACGAGATAAGTGAGTATGCGGTCGCACTCTCGAGGATGACAGCAGAGATCCTGGTGAAGAATGCAGCACTCATTAAACCAGGTTCAGAGAAGGCAGCATGGATTGTGGTAAAAGCCCTTGTCTCATCAGGAGTAGCGATGAGTATAGCCGGATCTTCACGCCCTGCATCAGGAGGTGAGCACAAATTCGGCCATGCTCTTGAACGATTGATGCCAGGTGCAGCTCTGCACGGGGAAATATGTGGGCTTGGAGCAATTATGACGATGTACCTCCATGGTGGAGACTGGAGATCTATCCGGCAGTCCCTGATAAAGATCGGTGCCCCCACAACTCCTGAACAACTTAAGATCCCTGATGACGTGGTTGTACAAGCACTGCTTACTGCTAAAGATGTAAGACCTGAACGATTTACCATCCTGGATACCGGGATCACCCGCGATTCGGCTGAGAACCTGGTACGGATGTTATACGAGGAGTAACAATGGAACAGAAAAAAACCAGGGTTACTATTGTGGGATCTGCATATGCTAAACCCGGATACCAGTTTGTGTACAGTGGAAAGACCAGCGAGTGCGAATCCTGCTCAATAACCCGTGTCTGTCATAATCTTGAGCCAGGAAGGCGGTATGAGGTTGTGGCCATACGAGCCGCCACTCACCATTGTCCGATCCATAATCAGGGAGCGGTCACCGTCGATGTAATTGAAGCAGCAGCTGAGATATGTGTTGCACCAGAACTGGCAAAGAAGAATACAACGATAACAATAAAACTCCCCCATTGTGACGAAACCTGTGATCAGTATGCTGACTGTCACCCTGAAGGGATCGGAGAGGGACAGAAGTATATCATTACGGAGATAACATCAACTGACCTGCCTCCATGCCGTGCAGGACTCTCACCAGTCCTTGTAAAGGTAATTCCCCTTCCTGAAGGATTGCCAAGATATTCCACATAATCTCTCATTTTTTCCCCCATTCAGCATTTAAGGACATAATTACCTCATTTTTTACAAATAAAGGCAGAGATAAAGAGCGCACAGGATTTCAGAGATATATGCTCATTCTGCTGTATACGCCACATTACAACTTCCCTTTAATAAATCCTTCCCATAAGATATAATTCAACAAGCGTGGAGATACCTGATGAGTGTTTTAGGTGATAGAGTGCAGAAGGAAGAACTACTTCATTTACACATGCTCTTTGTTCACGTTAAGAAGTACTATGAGGCTACCACAAGTGAGGAGATCTCTACTGAACAGTATGACACTCTGCACATTTCTCCAGTCCATATACACAAGAATAAAAATTCGCATAAGGAAGCGATCCTCGTGCTTGGGCAGGAGATTGTTGACCATATAAGACAACAACGACCTCATCCCATGGGGTTTACAGAAATGGTCAGCACCGAGATAGCCGTTGAAAACTGACACTATGGATAACGAGGCTGCGCTTCGGGAGATCGTCTCCATTCTTCTTATATCTCCCCCCCATGAGCGTAACCTCAGACGGATTGTAGCAACCGTTTGTAAAAAATACAGACTCTCATGTGTTCCACGAAACTCAGATATTCTCGCCTGTGCGAGGACAGATGAACGTGAGTTTCTCCTGCCAATTCTTCGGGTTAAGCCATCGCGAACTCTTTCAGGAGTTGCACCGGTAGCAGTAATGACATCACCGGCACCTTGTCCTCATGGAATATGCCTGCCATGTCCGGGAGGACCGGATCATCCATACAAATCTCCGCAGAGTTATACCGGAGAGGAACCTGCTGCCAGAAGGGCAATCATGCACAACTTTGATCCCTATGATCAGACTGCTGCCAGATTACATCAGTTTGAACAACTTGGTCATCACGTGGACAAAGCCGAACTCATCGTGATGGGGGGAACCATGACAGCACGGGATGAGGTATACCAACAATGGTTTGTGTCTGAATGCATCAGGGCAATGAATGACCATCAGCCCCCGGACAAAAAATCAGAGACTCAGGATAATGAAGGAGAACACCCCCATGATATACCTGAAGATCTCCTGATACATATCAGGGAGCCTGAAGAGCGACCCCCATCCTATTACGAGTATCTTGCTGTAGCAAATGAAGAGGCACCAGTCAGATGTGTAGCGATCACCTTTGAGACCAGACCAGACTGGTGCAAACAGGAGCATATTAACCGAATGCTCGATATCGGAGTTACCAAAGTTGAGATGGGAGTTCAACACTTAGATAATTCGATCCTTGAGTTAAACCGTCGGGGCTGCACAGTAGAAGATACAATAACCGCAAACACCCTGCTCAGAGATGCAGGTCTGAAAGTTGGTTTCCATATTATGCCAAACCTTCCCGGAAGTACGCTCGATGCTGACCGTGAAGTTTTTAAAAAACTATTTCTGGAGCCAGGATTCAAACCAGACTTTCTTAAAATATACCCGACACTGGTTACTCCGGGAGCCGAGATCGAAGAGATGCTACTCAGGGGAGAATATACCACGTATCCGGAAGAAGACCTCATTGCCCTGGTTGCCGACGCAAAGACCTGTATTGATGAGTACTGCAGGCTTCAGAGAATCCAGCGTGATATTCCCGCTGATCGGATTATATCAGGGTCTCGTCACTCAAATTTCCGTGAACTGGCTAAAAGTCACATGAATAAGAGAGGAATGGTCTGCCGATGTATCAGATGCAGGGAGATCGGACGGAGACATTCTGATGATGAGGTTATTCTGAAAACCTACCGGTATGACTGTTGCAAAGGGGAAGAACGGTTTATTAATTATGGAGCTGGCGATTCACTAATCGGGTTTGCAAGACTTCGGTTTCCCGGAAATACCTGGCGCCCTGAAACTGACGGGGCTGCATTTGTACGCGAGCTCCATGTCTATGGGATGGTCGTCCCCCTTGGAAAATCCGGAGAAGGGGAAGACCATCAACACAGGAAATTAGGAAAAGAACTCCTGGCTGAGGCTGAACGGCAAGCAGCTGATGAGGGGTTTTCACGAGTTGCCATCATGGCCGGAATCGGGGTGCGCCCCTACTATCGCCGTCTGGGTTATGAGCGGTCCGGGCCGTACATGATCAGGGATTTATGAGAACGGCCACCCTGACGTTCATCAGGCAACGGTTTACCGAATACTATGGAAAGACACAGATAGCTCCACCGCCATCGATAGGAGAACGCGAATTCGGATTTATCTTCTTTGACGGGAATTATCCGGAAGATATCAGAATGCGTCGGCACATCGGATTCGGAACAGCACCACAAATGCAGGAATATATCCGAACCCTGATACCGGCTCATGCGTACTACTCAACAGCGTACTATCAGACCCCTCAGGGGGCCACAATGGGCGATAAGGGATGGCTTGGTGCTGATCTAATCTTTGACCTTGATGCTGATCATATCATGAGAGGATCATACCAGGATATGCTTGAGCGAATCAGGGAAGAAGCGATAAAGCTTCTCGAGGTGCTTGAGAACGAACTCGGCATTGATATGAGGACGGTAAAACTTGTCTTCTCAGGCGGAAGAGGATATCATATTCATGTCCGTGAAATAGCACTCAGAAGTTATGATTCACAGGAGCGACGTGAACTGGTTGATTATGTCTGCGGGACTGGCCTTAACCCGGGCCGAATGCTCACTCAGTATAAACCTGGGAGACCTGGCTGGCAAGATAGGTTTCGATCCAGTTTAATAGACTATCTCAATGATCTGACATCCAAACCGCCTGCTGAAGCGAAAGCTGCATTGTGTGCGATGAAAGGAGTTGGAGAAACCCGGGCAACACGATTTCTGCAGGGAGCTCCTGCACTGCTCAGCGATATCAGGGCAAACCCGGCATCAGTAAATGTAAAAGATCCAACCACAATTGAGATCCTCACAATTCTTACCACAGAAAAAGAAAGTCCGCTGCTTGCAAAAATTCACGAGTCAGGAGTGCAGGCAGACGAACCGGTGACCACGGATACCAGGAGACTTATCAGACTGCCAGGGTCACTCCATGCCAAATCAGGCTTCAGGGTTACACCCCTGACCCCAAAAGAACTCACCACCTTCGATCCCCTCATTGATGCGGTTCCATTTGGAGAGCGAGATGTCAGGGTCGATTCACCGCGAGAGTATGCAGTCACCCTCCTTGGAAATACCTGGCAAGTCCAGTCAGGAATACAGATCGTTCCAGAAGCAGTAGCACTCTTCCTCTGCTGCCGGGGAATGGCAGAGATATCAGGAGGTGGCAGGGATGCATCTTGAAGATGTGAGGGGAATTCTTCTTTCTGAACGGGATTCAGGTACGCTTGTACAGATTCCCCCGGACCTGTACCAGACAACAGCCACCCAGGTCAGGTCTCTGCAGCAGGAGGTTATCGTGATGGATGATCCCTTCTCAGATGAGGCGCGGATTCTCATCGAGAAGGTGGCAAGTATCAGAACCACGGTTGAAGAACTCTTTCATCTCAGATCAGAGAAGATTGTTGCTCTTGCCCAGAGTCAGGCGGATGGATCCTATATCGATCGTGAAGCACTGCGTACCCTGATCCCTGCAGAACTTGAGATGTTTAACAAAATCGTGGACGGCATACGGACATGCCGATCTGCACTCATTGAATGGCGAACAGGAGGAGGCAGACTTCAGGCTCCGGTAAAAATTGAACCTCTTGAACAGACCGGTACTGAGCGAGCGATAAAGACGAGTACTCCGGTATCAGGAGTGGAAAATCCGGCTGAGGAATCCGAAGAGGAAGTGGGCGATGCTATCAGCAGTACACCGGGAACCCTGGTATCAGATTCACAAGGGATTGAGGAGACCCGCGCATATGAACCTGAAACCGATTTTATCCATGATGATGAAGGGGATTCACCATTTCCATACGCTCTTGTCCGCATAAAGACTGATATGGAACCATTTATGGGGGTTGATGGCCGGACGTATGAACTTGCATGTGGAGATATTATCACAATTCCCAGAAGAAATGCCGAGGTTCTTGCTGAACGCAACATAGTCTTAAATATCAATCCGGGTTAATAATGTAGGTATTCTCTATACCCAGAAGAGGCTCATTTTATGAAGATGCCATCTAAATTCAGGACATACTGCCCATTTTGTCGCAGTCACCAACCACATGAAGTTGAGAAGGTGAAGAAGGGGAAAACCACCGGTCTTCACTGGATCGATCGCCAGAAAGCACGACGCGGAAGAGTCGGCAACATGGGTAAATTCTCCAAGGTTCCCGGAGGAGACAAACCCACCAAGAAGATCAACGTCCGGTACCGGTGCACCACCTGTAAGAAGGCACACCTGAGAGAAGGCTTCCGCCTGGGCAAATTTGAACTTACGGAGTAAATACATATGGTAAAATCTAAACGTGAAAACCGGAGCAAATTTGTCAAGGTTAAGTGTCCGGACTGTGAGAACGAACAACTTATCTTTGAGAAGGCCAGCGGCACAGTTGCCTGTGTTGTTTGTGGCCACGTCCTTGCCACCCCCACCGGTGGAAAGGCAGAGATCACGGCAGAGATCATAGCATCCTTTGAGTGATTCGTTGATGCAGGAGAGAGAATGGCCCGATATTGGCGAACTGGTCGTCTGTTCAGTCAAGAACGTAAAGGACTTTGTTGCCTTTGTAAGTCTTGATGAGTACAACGATCGGGAAGGGTTGATCCCCATCTCGGAGATCGCCCGCGGTTGGATAAAGTACATCAGAGACCATATCAGGGAAGGGCAGAAGGTGGTCTGCAAAGTACTGAACGTCGATCACCAGAAGGGTCATATTGATCTCTCTCTTAAAGACGTCAACGAACACCAGCGCCGTGAAAAGATAAGGATCTGGAAGAACGAGTCCAAGGCACGAAAGTGGATCGGATTTGCCGCCGCTGAGATTGGGCAGGAAGAGGCCATTCCCGGAATTATTGATTCAATATACAGGGAATATGCTGATCTTTACCCGGCTTTCGAGGATTTTGTCAGAGAAGGTCGCGATACTATTGATAAACTCGGCCTTGACAAGGCTCTCGGAGATTCCATCTATAAGATCGCAACTGAGAATGTGAAGCTCCCGACGGTGACCATAGCAGGAGACCTGTTTTTACAGTCATCCAAATCGGATGGCGTCAATATCATCAGGCGTGCCCTCAGGAGTGCAGAACCAAAGACCACTGAGGGAGCAGAGGTTGAGATCATCTATCTTGGTGCTCCAAATTACCGGATTAAGGTCTCTGCCTCCAATTACAAAGATGCTGAGAAGGCACTTGAAAAAGCTTCCAGTGCGGCCATCGGTGTCCTGAAGCGCTCCGGGGGAGAAGGCCGGTTTACCCGGAAGGCAAAGGCCGGAAAGCACGCATGAAAGGTCGAATCAGGCAGTGCCCGACAGACCATACCTATACTCTTTCTGAAATCTGTCCCATTTGTGGACAATCGACAGTAACTCCTCATCCGGCACGGTATTCTCCACAGGACCGCCTCGGGACATATCGGAGAATGGCCAGATGATGGAAGATATTACAATAATATTTGACGAATCGATAGAACCTGAAAATAGGACTGCATCTGTCTTTATTGAAGGACTTCCCGGTATCGGGCACGTTGGCAAACTTGTCACCGAGCATATTATCCAGGAGCTCGGCGCAGTCAAGATCGCTGAGATTACCTCGATATACTTTCCCCCACAGGTAATCATCGAGGATGACGGGTCGGTCAGACTCTGTAACAATGAGATTTACCGGTATTCAGGAGAAAAAGGGAGTTTTCTGTTCCTGATCGGAGATTTCCAGAGTGCATCAAATGAAGGGCATTATCTCCTGTCACAGGTATATGTCGATATCGCCCGTGAACTTGGAGTGAACCGGATCTACACAATCGGTGGATACGGGGTAGGTCACTTCATTGATACACCCAGGGTTATTGCTGCAGTAAATCTACCGACACTCAGACCGATGGTCGAAGAGGCTGGAGGGATATTCGGAGAGGGTGAGCCAGGTGGCGGTATTATCGGTGCCGCCGGCCTGATGCTTGGAATCGGGGCTATGGTAGGGATTGAAGGAATATGCCTCATGGGTGAGACAAGTGGTTACCTTGTGGATCCCAAGAGTGCGGCCCTTGTTCTGGATGTCCTGACAAAGATGCTGGGAATTACTATCGATCCGACTAACCTGACTAGCAGGGCCGGAGAGATGGAAATTGCCGTGCAAAAACTTCTTGAGCAGGACAAAAAAGCAGATGAAGAACTCTCCTATATTGGCTGATCTCCAGGTATGGAACTGAATGCAGATCTCCATATCCATTCCTGTTTTTCGATGGCTTCTTCTCCCCGGATGCTTCCTGATCCGATTCTGACCGGTTGCCGGGTCAAAGGGATATCAATTATTGGGACTGGCGATATTCTTCATCCAGAATGGAGACAGATGTGGGAAGAGACATCGGTGCCTGAAGATATGGTGGTTATCCCCACAACTGAAGTAGAAGCTCAGGGACGGGTACATCACCTCATCCTCCTCCCAGATTTTGAATCCGCATCAGATCTTGCACAGGCACTCACCTCCAGTAGTAAGAATATTTCATCCAACGGCCGTCCACAGGTCACCATGGCCGGTGAAACGCTTGCACAAACGGTCCACGATGCAGGCGGGCTCATCGGTCCGGCTCATGCCTTCACTCCATGGACCTCATTGTATGCAGCCCATAATTCGATCAAATCCTGTTATGGAGACGAGCCGATAGATCTCCTGGAACTTGGTCTCTCATCAGATAGTACGTATGGAGAGAGGATTCCAGATCTGGAGAAGGTTCCCTTCCTCACAAACTCAGATGCACACAGCCCGGAACCGGGAAAACTAGGCAGAGAATTTACCAGATTTGATCTCCCGGACAATAACCTGGGAACTGGAGCAGTTCTGACAGCTATCAGAAAAGGATCAATCACGATGAACGCGGGGTTCTTTCCTGAAGAGGGGAAGTATAACCTGACAGCCTGTACACGGTGTTTTTCGTTGTTTTCCCGGGAGGATGCCGAACGATATCGGTGGAAATGCCCGGATGATAACGGCAGGATCAAAAAAGGGGTTCGGGATCGGGCAGAGGAGTTATCAACCGGGAAGGTAACACAGCGCCCTCCGTACCTTCATATCATCCCGCTTGCAGAGATTATTCAACGCACGGTGGGCACATGCTCACCAACCACAAAAAAGTGCCAGGAGATCTATGCTTCCTGCATCAAATTATGGGGGAATGAGATCAGTATCCTGATCACCACCCCGATTGATCAGATCAGGGAGTACTCACCTGAACTGGGAGAGGCAATTGCAGCGTTCAGAGACGGAAAAGTAACGCTCCATCCAGGGGGAGGAGGAAAATATGGAACATTTGAACTGGGATAACCAGCCAATTCCCCTAACCGTTCTTTTTTAAAACGTATTCTCAAGGATGATTGTCTTACTCCAGCCAGCCCGCTGTATATTCATTAATGATAGAACGCTCCTCTGCAGTAAACGCACCATGCCACTTCCGATAATGTTTGAGAGAGACCGCCAGAGAATGACCCTGTGACTCAGCTATCAGATCTGACCTATCAGGGAATGAGGAGAAGAGGAAACATTCCCACATTTTACGAGTGCTCTTCACGCTGATACCCCATATATTTTTGATAGTCTCCCGGTCCATCTGTTCAGGGGTTGTCTCGTTTATCATACCAGGAAGAGGAGCGATATCAGCAAGGTGACACCATCGTTTCAGATTGCTCAACCATTTATCATAGCGTACCGGCTTTTTTCCCAGTCTGAGGAAGGCTGCCATGGCGTGACTCCCATAATCAGATAAATATACCACACGGTTTGTTCCGGCCCTTTTCTGAGCCTGGAGCTTCTGGTTGTCCACTACTATCAGCTTCCGTTCGGGTGCAAACCGGGAGGGATCTTCCCAGATCTGACTCAGCTCAGCATACCGAATCCCTGATGACAAGAGGGCGTCAAAGACAATCCGGTTCGAGGGCCTCCCCATAACTGATCTGAACCGATCAACTTCTCCCGGAGTGAGGACCCGGGTTCCGGTGACCTCCATAATAAATGTCAGAATACCTTCTCCCGAATAATGCTTATAATACCGTGTACCTTGTATGCAAATAATATACACGGTAACACCCCTGAGATCATAGAAAGGGACCGAAAAATGAAGGTGTCCTTGAGAGTATGTGTTACGATGGAAGAGGAGAGAAATGAGAGACCTAAAAAAATATGATGTTGAAACAATTAACTATAGACTCGAAGGTATAGATGCTAGTATCATAATTATAATGC
>DATMXW010000101.1:0-25852 GCA_035561295.1 Methanospirillum sp.
AAGAGAAATGTCGATCTTGTGACCGATGCAGCGTTAAAACCTCTTATCCGCGATCATATCCTGCAGGATGTAGTCTATGCATAGATCCCAGATGCTCTATCTCAATGACATATCACAAGCAGCAGGAAATATTAGAACATAAGTCGGTGAATTGACCTTTGAGGAATTCATTGCTGACTAAATGCGTTGATGCTGTTGTGCGTAATTTTGAGATTATTGGTGAAGCAGGTAAGAACCGTAGCGATGATCTGAAAGCAACATTTCCTGCAACTAACTGGAACGCTGTTGCCGGATTCCGAGATACCCTGATTCATGGGTATTTCGGCGTTGACATGGATATCCTCCGGGATATCATAATGCACAAGATCCCATTGCTGTAGGGGGAGATCGCACGTATAATCACATACGAGTTAGAAAGGACCAAATAAGGAAAAAAATATGTTCTGATAAATTTCCCCAGATTACCCCAATTTTTTATCGGTCTTTGATCTAAGAGGATTTTTATGAAGTATGGAGATGTAAGAATCTATCCTTTCCCACCCAGAGTCAGAATCCGGTTTATAAATGAAACCGATTCTATGAAAATCCGTGGATCAGTTTCATGGTTGAAGCATTTTCCATTCAGTCGTTCCCTGATCTGATCTCCAGGTTTTTTTGGAACAGGTCTGAACCAGTGATCCAAATCTGGAAGAATAAGTCTCTCAGGAGTTAGGACCTTCTGCCTGACTGACTGCTCAATGGATGCGGCATTCCAGAGTGAGACATCATAATCTGCTGAACCATGAATTATGAAGGTGGGTGATGTGACATACCTGAACATGCACCGTGGCATTTCAATTCCCGTAAAAATCATCGGATAAATTGGAATGTAGAGTGGCATATTTCCATTATTAATATGGATTCGTGTTCTCCCTTTCCTGGCGGCATGGAAGATAACTCCTAGACTTTTTGCGATGAGGACTGATTCACTGTCCAGACTGGTAAACCCATCATTGTCCGTTGTATCACACTCCATCTGGATTAACGGAAGATACTTTTGTGAGAGAATTACTTCATAATCAGAATAGACGCCCCCTGCAAAAATGAAGGCAGCTGGTCTGATGCCATAAGCTGCAAGCTGGCAGAGTACATACCCCCCAAGACCATGACCGATACAGATCATCTGACTCGGATTCCATGTAATCGGACTGTCAAGGCCTTTTAACGCTGAAAAAAGTCCTCCCACTCCGGCAAGATTTGCTAGAACAAGATCACCAGGGTATGCATGAGATCCATCTGGTAAAGAAAGTGAGAGAGTAAAAAAACCCTGGCGGGTCAGATATTGTGAAAACAGATCAAGAAATGATCTCTCACTCTCCCAGAGATCATCGACTCTTCCCGGACCACAATATGGAAGAAGCCCAAATGACCAGTCACCACAGAGAATAGCTAGATGAGGAACGGCTAGTGATTGTACTGGCTTTCGGAGTGTCCAGGATAAGAAATCATCTGAAGTGAGGGAAATAGATTCAGTTCTCATAAAAAATCACACATTATTATGACTATTTATGCTAATGGTATGATTCTTTAATATTTATTTGTTTTCAACAAATGTTTTTTTATGATTATAGATCTACAGATCTCTCGTACAAATAATTAGGCCATATATGAAATAGTCGTTAAAATAATATATATTCAAGAAAGGTCGAATTTTGATAATTAGTACCCTGCATAAATATTACTAATTTTAAAATCGTAACATTTTTCATTATTGGGTTTGATAATTATATTTGCGATTACAGGATGAGACTGTTTGTGTGGAAACCTCATCGGTCTGAATCGGCGTACGGAGAGAAGGAGTGCTACATCCGGATTGAGAATTACTCCCTGGACAAGAGAATCGCATCTGCCGGCCGTACCAGCTACCCTCACTCTCTCCTTTTTTAGATCATCTCTACACCAAAATACGAATTGCAAATGCGCCCATCGAGGAATTTTGAGAATGGCATAGGCAGGGTAGGTCTGCAGAACAGCACCCTCACCCCCCCGTTAGGCTGTTGTATCAATTATCTTCCAGAGAAGGATTACTCCAAGACATCACCCTTCCCCCTGGTTTAAGTACCCGGAAAATTTATGAGAACGCCGTATCTGCATCCTCCTACTCATACAGTTAGCCGTTGGAGAAGGCCAGATCAAATGTTTCTGTGGAAAATGGCATCGCAAAAGCATTTCCTTCCTGAAAAATAACCCGTGAGGACAGATGACCATCGCCGGACTGATCTCAAGACAGGTAAGGTTCGTGCTGTTTGTCTTATTCAGCCATTCAAGTCCATAATACTGTCAGTATTATATTTTATCTCTGCGGAACCAGTTTATTCATAATGGTAGTAAACCGGGTATTACTGATTGGGTGATGGCTTATTACCGTACCGTTATAGAGAATACAAAAAGTTCCAAATGCACTGGGTGATTGTTGAACGGCATCAGAATCATTAAGATCGACAAGATGTGGAGTTAACCCGAAGGTTTGAGTGGCGGTCCCCATGATCTCCCGAACATTTTTTTCCGAATAGGGGCACTGAGCTGATCTGATTATCGTCAAACCGTTAGGGTACTCTGCAGCCCGGGTAACTAAACCAGGTTTAAACCCTATCGGGGGTGATGAAGCACCAAAACGATATACCAGTAACTCAAAATCCGGAGGGGAAGAGGCAACGACTTCAAAACCCATCTTCAAAAAAATATCACTTTTAGCCATAAATGAACCCTTTCTGGTCACCACAGCTACTCCAGCCAGATGTTCCTTGTGTGAATCACGAATGCATTCTGAAATCAATAATGAGCCATATCCTTTCCCTTTATATTCCTTTTTGAAGCCGGTAAAAATACACTGTATTACCATGTACCCATCTGCATCAACCGGACGGTGAGCGTACGTTCCGGGAAGATATTCAATCATCCCCTGATACCCGTCTTTCTGAGAAAAGAGAACTTTCATCCTCAGCCCTTTGGGATAATATTCGGAAAACCAGGCAATTTTTCGCCTGAGTTCCTCATGCTTTTTGAGATCCTTATACCCACAGACCCCATACTGGGAAATATTATCTGGGGTAATATCGATTATTTCTATATCATCCATGAAGGAAGTTGATTTTTAAAATATTTATACCGGTCGAGTCTGCTGTCGGTGATTCACCTCATCTGATAATATCGCACATTAATCAGGAATATGGCGGATATTATCGGAAAATTTCTGAATCTTTCCTTTATTATTTCATGAGACGTATTATTATATGCCAGTGACAACCATGGAACCAAGAATTACGATCATCACGTTGGGTGTTTCCAATCTGGATGCTGCAGTAAATTTTACCGGGATGGACTTGGCTGGTCCCTATCGGGAGCGAGCGTCGGAGACATTGCAATCTTTAAACTCATGTCCGTGGGCTTGAATCTGAAAAAACGGATGCTGTAACGGAAAAATCCCAATTATAATAGTTTTCCTCCAGATTACAGGCACCATTCTATCTTTGAATGTCTTCCTTCCGACACAGTTAGCATTTTGTTTGCTACTTTTCTCACCAGGCCGGTGTACCCCTCTCTCTTCTTTCCAAAGACCAGATGAATCTTTTTAAGCCATCTCCCTGATCTCGGGAGCTATCTGTTCCAGAAGATCCCATTGTCGTGGTCCAGCACGGTCTGCAATATTTGTATTAACAATCATGACATGGTTTTGTTGTATTGCAGACAATCCTGACAACCGGGGGTCTGTCCTGAAATAGTCAGATAGATCAGATTCATTACCACCCATACCTGAACCGGCATTGATCATCAGAAGATCAGGATCACGACTGATAAACTCCTCAACACTGGCGATACTATGCCCAACCTTATCTCCGAAGGCATTCTCTCCTCCTGCAATGCGAATGAGTTCATCCTGGAACGTCCCGCTTCCACTGACATAGATCGGATCATTCCAGATAACATGAGCGACCGAGGGGTGTTTTTCTATGTTCTCACCTTCCATCTTTACCAGATCAGAACGGGAGGAGAGTTCATTGTTCAATTTTTTTGCCTTATCAGAAACTCCGGTGAGATATCCGATATGTTCTAAGGTCTTCTGGATATGGTTTAATGACGTCGCATCGGAAAAATAAACCGGTATCCCTAAGGATCTGATACGATCAATGGTATCAGGCTTATTTCCATCTGCAGCAACCACCAGATCAGGATTCAGGGCAGCTACCTTCTCAATGCTCACCGTTGAAAATCCGCCTATCTTCTCTTTCTTTTGAGCCTCCACCGGATAGTTGCAGTACTCGGTATCCCCAACAATCCGATCATCAAGACCAAGAGCAAAAAGCAGCTCCGTGTTAGAGGGTGCAATAGATACAATCCGCTCCGGAGCTTTGTCGAGCGTTACTGAAACATTCTGATCATCCTCGATTGTCCGCGGATACGGCAGGCCATCAGAAATGCCACCATCCGCGGAGGCGAAAGACGGAATGAAACAGATGAGAAACAGTGCAGCGATCAGCAAACCAGCCCATCCTATTGGCCTCAAAGGATGGCCTGGCAGATTACATTTTTTGCCAGAGAACATAGATACACTTTTTTTGTTATAATTAAAAAAGTATTGCTTACAGTTCTCCCGGGTTGATCCATGAAGACCGTCTATCAATATAGTCTGCTCCTGATTTCATTTCTGCTGCTTTGTTTAGCCATCCTGATATCTGTATCGCTTGGGCCGGTCTCGATCCCCCTGACTGCCGTCTTCAACGGAGGGATCAGCACCCAAATCCTTCTTGATATCAGACTGCCTCGGGCTATCGCTGCGGTTCTTGCCGGGGCAGGGCTTGCCGGAGCTGGAACCGCTATGCAGGCACTCTTTCGTAATGATCTTGCAGACCCCTATATATTAGGAACCTCAGCTGGCGGTGCAGTCGGAGCCTCGCTGATGATGGCCCTCGGCCTGCTCATACTAACTCCGGTTGCTGCCTTTTTGGGAGCGATAACCTCAGTTCTGATGGTATACATGCTCGCTTCCCGGGGTGGTCGGATCAACACCAGTGTCCTTCTTCTGACCGGAATCGCGGTGTCCACCTTCCTTTCAGCAGTCGTCTCAGTCTTCATGGTTTTTGCTGGAACAAATATGCACCAGATTATGTTCTGGCTCATGGGCGGTCTGTGGAACGTGTCCTGGGTAGACGTTCCCCTTCTGGCACTCATCCTCATTCCGATTGGTCTGCTGTACCTCTTCTCTCGTGATCTGAACATCATCACCTGCGGGGAGGCAGAGACGCGCACCCTCGGAATCAATCCGCATCAGACAAAGATGTTACTCCTGACTGCCGCAGCAGGAATAACCGGGATCGTAGTATCAGTGACCGGCTCGATCGGGTTCATCGGCCTGGTCGCTCCGCATCTCACCCGACTCATCACGGGTCCGGATCATCGGATTCTCATTCCGGGATCTCTCTTCTGCGGTGCTTTTCTACTCCTTTGTGCTGATACCATCGCCAGGACATGGCTTGGAGAACTGCCGGTTGGTGTTGTCACTGCATTCTTTGGAGCACCATTCTTTTTGTATCTCATCAGACGGCGGGAAGAACTATGACTGAAACCATCCTGGAGGTTCGTGATCTTGATGCCGGGTATGGCGAGAATGAGGTGCTTAAACAGATCAGATTTCTCATAACAGAACATCAGTTCATCGGAATAATCGGGCCGAATGGATCAGGAAAATCAACCCTGATGCAGGTACTTGCCCGTTCTTTGAGCCATACCACTGGCGTGGTCCTTTTTCGCGGTGATGAACTCGATACACTTTCCTACAGGGAGTTTGGCCGGGGAGTCGGATTTGTACCACAGGAAAGTGGAATACCATTTGCCTATTCGGTGTTTGATATTGTGATGATGGGGAGAAATCCCCATATCCCGCGGTTCAGGCAACCGTCACCACGGGATCACGAGATCGTTCATCAGGCCCTTGAACAGACCGGTACACTGGATTTCGCCGATCGTTCAATCACTTCACTCAGTGGAGGAGAGAAACAGCGGGTGCTCATTGCCCGGATTCTCGCACAGGATCCTGAACTCCTTCTTCTTGATGAGCCCTTTGCCCATATTGATCTCCACCACCAGCATGAATTGATCCAGTTGATCCGTGATACGACGAAGGGAAGGAGAGCAGTCATCGGGGTGTTTCATGACATTAACCTCGCTGCATCATATTGTAATCACCTGATAGTCCTCCATGAGGGAGTAATCCGGGCTTCAGGAGCCCCCCGGGAAATTCTTCAGGAACCCTTGCTTCGCGAAATATTTCAAATATCGATGGTAATTGGTGAGAATCCGATCACCGGAACACCTCATCTCTATGTAACAGAGTCGATACCGGAGGGAACAAAGGACAATAAGCACATTATTCTCATTTCAGGCGGAGGGACCGGAGCTCCTCTGATTTCCATGCTGGCCATGGCAGGGTATCGTCTGAACTGTGGGGTTCTCTCCGAGAATGATGCTGACTGTCGTGTTGCCAGGCGATATGGGATCGAATTCATTTCTGAACCCCCATTCTCAAAAATATCAGTTGAACATGAACAGATGCTTTTTGAGCAGGTTTCTCAGGCCGATTGGGTGGTGGTGACTGCTATGCCGGTGGGCTGGGGAAATTATCCAAATATTGGGATCCTTAAGAATATCCCTGCTCAAAAAATTATCCTTCTGCTTCCCTTGTCAGATCCGATAATAGCAGATTTTACCGGAGGAGCTGCTACAAAGCTCTTAAACCAACTTCTAAATGCGGGGGCAAAGCGGGCTTTTAACATATCAGACATATTCGAGATACTCGAGCATGGAAGGTAGTCAACTATGAACCATCACCGTACGGAGATTATGAAACAACCACAAGATAGGTCGCTTGAGGGGCATTCTGGTTGTTCCATATAAAAATGAGACCAGAGATCTCATTGAAGGTATTAGCCCTTATGATGCTCAATAAAAATTTTAGCAACCTCTCTCCAGAATGCCAGTTCTCTCTTCAGGAGTTGATCTGGAGAAGATCCAACACAGACAAACCATTTTGATTTCTGCTTATCATGAATTCATATTATGATACTGAACCGGTACCTATCCCCCGGATCGTTATAGCCGGGATTCAGAGCAACAGTGGAAAAACAACAATCGCTCGAGGCCTGATGGCGGCCCTGGCAGGGCGGGGGATGGTAGTCCAGCCCTTTAAAATCGGACCCGATTTTATCGATCCCAGTTATCACACCCAAATATGCGGCCGGGTCTCCCGAAATCTTGACCCTGTCATGATGGGAACAGCAGAGGTTAAGCAGACTTTTATCAGGGCCTCCAAAGGAGCAGACATTGCTGTCATTGAGGGAGTAATGGGTATGTTCGACGGAGTAGATGGCACTACTGAAGGAAGCACAGCCGAGGTTTCCAAAATTATCGATGCTCCGGTAATACTTGTCATTCCGGTAGGAGGTATGTCAGGAAGTGTTCATGCTATCGCTGAAGGGTTTAAAAATTATGATCCAACAATACATCTTGTCGGCGTCATTCTAAACAAGGTGGGAAGTGCCCGGCACATAGAGATGCTCAGGGTGGGTCGGACCATCGAACAACTGGGATTTATCCCAAAGTTAGATGATTTGCAGGTAAGCAGCAGACATCTGGGCCTGTTAATGGCTGAAGAGATTGATGTCCCCCATGACCTCGCCAGGATCATGGAAGAGCATTGTGATATTCCCGGCCTGATACGAATTGCCTGGCAGGCGCCCCCCATTCAGGGAGGCGATTCCTCCCATACCCATCACCCCCAGCAGGTCAGAATCGCCGTGGCGCATGATCCGGCATTCTGTTTTTATTATCAGGATAACCTTGATAGACTCAGAAATTCCGGTGCTGAACTCATCTTCTTCAGTCCCATGACTGATCTGCTTCCCCCTGCTGATCTCCTGTATCTTGGCGGGGGATATCCTGAGCTCCATGCACAATCACTTGAATCCGGTCCGGCCAGGGAAGATATCCGGAAAGCAGGAGAAGATGGAATGCCTATCTATGGAGAATGTGGCGGTCTGATGTATCTTGGAAAGGGTATGTCGGAATGTGATTCAGAAAATGCCTGGGTCAGGTGGGTTGATCTGCTCCCGGCTGAAGCCTTTATGGAGAAACGATTCCAGGCTCTAAATTACACGATGGGAATTTCAGCAGGAGGGCCATCAGTTGCACCGGCAGGAACTAATATCAGAGGTCATGAGTTTCACTACTCCCGTATGGAACCGGATCGGGATGCTCAATATGCAGTGTCACTGAGTCGGGGGATCGGCATATCAGGGGGAAGAGACGGGATGTATGTGAACAACTGTATGGGATCCTATACTCATGCCTATTTTTCATCCCGGTTTGCTGACCAACTCATAGCAGCGGCACTGAGTTACCAGAAAAGATAGAATCGACCGTAACTTCCGAATTCATCTCTTATGATAGGTATCCTTATGACCTAACATTCCCATTTCTCGATATTCCTGGTCTCTGGATTGAATACGATCCCAATCTCATAGATTTTCCTGGAGTCTGATGCATACTTTTCAGCATATTTTTTTTCTTTTATTTGGGCAAGAGGGCTTTTTTCTCCGGATTTATCAACCCCCATCACTTTAAATTCAAAGATCCAGATTCCGGTTCTGCTTTTTACCGTCAGATCAATCCTCCCTTTATTGGTTGTATCCTCTGGAATAACATCATACCCGGAACTTGCAAAGTAGGTATATACCACACTCGCATAATACCCTTCGAATCCTGATATCTGATTTTTCCGATAATTATCTGAAGGAATAGATGCAAAAAATGAATGAAAAAGATCTCGCAGTTTTTCGGTATTTCCTGATTCAAGAATATTACGCACGGTAGGAGGGGGTACCTGATCATTATCATTCTGAATGAACGTCAGAATCAACCGATTAAAGGACTCACGCACTTCACGGTTTGGGTAACCAAGAGTATACCAGGTTCCTTCATAAGAATTACTTACCACTGATCTGATTGTCAGGTAACCTGCCTGGAAAAGAAGTGTTTCTATTCTGATATGCTCAGGATCAAATGATCCAAGTACATCATCTCCTGTTACGAGCCCGTCATATTCTGCTGGAAGACGCGGTTTTAACTGCCAGAGTTTTAAGAGAAATGTGGGTGTCCCGGTTTCAAACCAATAGGGGCGAAAAATTCCTTTTGAAAAAAACAACAGTATGTCAAATGGATTATAGACCGACTCACCAGTCCAGGAATATCCATTGTACCATCCCCTCACCTCATTTTTATCAAAGTCTTTGAGATGTCCGGCAAAAATATTTTCAAGATCCTTTTGAGTATATCCACATAACGCTGAATACCGTGCATCAAGGGTGATATCATCCAGATTATTCAGACCAGAAAAGATCCCGGTTTTTGCAAATTTAGATACCCCAGTCAGGAAAACGAATTTCAGGTACTGATCGAGTGGTTTAATTGCACCATAAAAATCTTTCAGATGATCTCGAAGTTCAGTTGCACAAGAAGGATTCGTGAGATTATCAAGGATTGGCTTGTCATATTCATCGACGAGAATTACCATCTGTCTGGATGTTTTAGAAAAAATTTGTGGAACTATCGATAATAACCGATCCCCAGGTGATCCCCAAGTTACCCCTAATCCATATGCCTCTTCCCAGGAATCCAAAATTCTCGATAATCGTTCTTTTAAATCAGATACCGTCCTGAGTGTTCCCCCGGCAAAATCTATTCGGAGGACAGGGTGCCGTGTATCAAAGTCCCATCCGGATCCTGGTGAATCGAGATGCAATCCGGAAAAAAGTTCACGTCTTCCGGAAAATGCACAGTCAATAGTATCGAGAAGCAGACTCTTTCCAAATCTTCGAGGGCGGGAGAGAAAATAGTATTTACCTCCATGTACCAGATCTGCTATGAATGGAGTTTTATCCACATAGGTATATCCACCCGTGATTATCTCTGAAAAAGACTGAATACCTATGGGAAGTTTTTTGAGTTGCATAGATTGCTCGCTTTCGCAATATCGATCTGCAATTCAATATCTTACGACACGTATCGTGTTAAACTTTGGTGCCGCTTTGGGATATGCTTCCTGCATCTTTTTCATGCATTTCTGGATCACTGCCCTTCCTTCTGACTGGGTTGTTCCCATGGATACCATTACAATAGCACCATCTGCTACTCTGAAATAATATCGACAATTACCTAAACCGGAGTTTTCATGAGAGTTATGGTATTTTCAGATACCATATGATATCCTCTGCTCTGAAAAAAAAGGAATCAATTATCCTTCAAAAGGAATGGTAGTTAATTTAACGGTTTCGACTCCTTTCTGCGCCATGAGACGTTCAGCAACCTCTTTGACATCTTTCACATCTCCCTGTACAAGCAGCACTTCTACGCAACGGGTATGAGAGACATGGGAATGGAGAGAAACCTGAATTAATTCCTGGTAATCATGCTGAATATCCGTGATAGCGGCAACAAGACCGCGTTGATGGTGATCATACACGATGGTAATAACTCCCTGTCGTTTTCCGGTTAAATCAGCCATCCATTTGTAATACCGGATATAGGATCTGATTGCATCCCTGATACCTTCAGACCGGGAAGAATAGCCACGGGTTTCCAGGATCTGGTCAAAACTATTTAGCAAATTTGCAGGAAGAGAAACCCCTATTCGAGAGAGATCTCTCTCCGGAATATCATCCGCTTCTGAAGCAGGGTCAAACATATTGATCTTATTAGATGGGATTCCTATAATTAGATCCCTCATCTGATTTCCTAAATTGAGAGTAAATAAGAAGTGAGGGAGATGAGAATTTAATCAATCCAGGAGGAGATACGGGTTATTCTGAACTCATCAGGGTTCCCTCGGTGAGGATGTAGAACCGATCAGTCATAAACCGGATCACCTCTTCATCATGAGAAATCAGGAAATACGACACACAACAGGTTCTCTGCACATCTTTTAGAAGATGAAGAATTTGAGCCTGCACTGAGATATCCAGTCCTGAAGTCGGCTCATCAAGAATAATTACCCGGGGGTGCACGAGCAGGAGCCGGGCCAGTGCCAACCGTTGTGCCTGACCACCTGAGATCTGATCAGGATATCGGAAAAGCACCTCTCCATGAAGTCCTACCCTGAAGAGCATGGCCCGAATTGTGTCATCATGATTCGCAGCCGAATCCCCATACAATTCCAGCACCTGTTTCAGAGATTGGTCGATTCTCCGCATCGGATGAAATGCACCACCCGGATCCTGAAAGAGCATCTGCACCGATCGGCGAAATCTCTTCCAGCTTGTACGGGTTCCTGCATAGATATCCTCACCGCAAAACCGTATAACGCCATGATCCGGACGTTCCAGCCCTGCCAGAATACGCCCCAATGTACTCTTACCTGACCCTGATGCACCCATGAGTCCAACTGATTCTCCAGCGCCGATGGTACTAGTACAATCAGACAGGACGCTCCTGGTTGCACCTCCAATCCCTGCACGATAGGACTTAGATACTCCCGCAAATTCCATTAACATCTGGGGCATCGCACCTCCCTGTTATCAGCCAGAATAAGATCCGGATGATCTGTATGGCATGCAGTGGTTGCCTGATGACACCGGGGTGCAAATCGGCATCCGACCGGGAGATCGGATAGCCCCGGACTCATTCCCGGTATCGGGATGAATCCATGTTCAGGCAGACTTCTGAGCAGCGATCTGGTATATGGATGACGGGGAGCAGAGAATACCGCATGATTGCTGCCTGATTCTACCACCTCTCCTGCATACATGATCATAACCCGATCAGAAAGAGTCCGTGCAAGGATGATATCATGAGTGATCAACAAAATACCCCGATCTTCTGCCCGCATCATCTGCAGTGACCGGGCAACATCAGACACCCGGTCACGATCAAGGCCTTTTGTCGGTTCATCAGCGATAAAAATCCGGGGATTGAGCCCTGATACTATCGCAAGCAGAGCCCGCTGGTTCATCCCTCCCGAACACTGACAGGGATACTTCTGAGAAATATCGTCGGGATCCTCACACCCGGCTTGTATCAATAACTGGTTTGTTGTATCTCGATCCATCTTCCGGCGATGAGCCAACAATGGTTCACGAATTTGTCTTCCAATTCGATACAGGGGATTGAGTGACCGATCCGGATTTTGAAACAGGATTGCTATCTCACCCCCCCGTATCCGGTTCATCTCTGATTCAGTATACGTATGCACATCTCTCCCGCATACCTCCACACCTCCGCTCACGTGTGCAGTATGTGGAAGAATTCGCATGATAGCATGAGCAGCTACTGATTTTCCACACCCAGATTCACCCACTATCGCGACCACCTCTCCTGCCGAGAGTACACAGGAAAACGAAGAGAGGGCAGAGACCTCACCGTGTGCTGTTATGAACCTGACCCAGAGATCAGATACCCGCAGGATATGAGAGCTCGTCATTCGAATGCAGTCTCCGTCCCTTTCTGCTCCCAGATCATACCAATCCTGACACAGGAGAGGATCATCAGCACAATACAGAGAGCTGGGGGAGTGTACCACCACCACATGCCACGGATAAACCCTCCATGAGTGAACGCATCAGCGATCATCTTTCCCCAACTATTCATGGTCGAATCTGAAAGGCCCAGAAATGAAAGGGATGCTTCAGAGATTAGTGCCCCTGCTATCACCAGCATCAGTTTGGGGAGCACAACCGGGTAGATAACCGGGAGAATATCCCGGGCCATTATCCATCCGGGTGAGAATCCAAGGCACCGGGCAGAGAGAATATATCCGGCACCGGCCACTTGCATCACCCGTGATCTGACAACCCGGGCTGTGGTCTCCCAGGAGAGCAGACCAAGAACCAGAATGAGGAGGAGCAGATTGGGCCGAGTCATTGCTGCAAGCAGTATGATCACCGGGATTTTGGGAATAATCAGGATTATATCAGTAAATCCCATCAGAATATCATCTCCGATCCCGGAAAAATACCCGGAAATAACACCAATAGTGACTCCGATGAGAGTAGAAAGTCCCCCAGCTGCGAATGTGATTATGAGAGAGATCCGGGATGATATGATCACCAGATAGAGGATATCGTGTCCGATATCATCGGTCCCGAGTGGGTGAACTGATGAAGGCTCAAGGTAAGGCCGATATCGTGTATCCCCATCACCCGGAACCAGTATCTGCGGCATGAGAGCCCATATGACTAAGCAGAAGAGTATTGTTGCCGCCACAATCACCCCAGGCTCTCGCAGACTTGACTGTGTGAATATATCTTGCCTCATTCCTGAACCATCCTGACGCGGGGATCAAGTATTGCAGATATACTATCTACACATATATTGGCTAAAATCACGAGAACTGATATCATCAGGAAGGATCCGGTCAGGATTGGAATATCCCGAAGGAGAATCGCATCATAGATAAGGCTCCCCATCCCCTGCAGGGAAAAGACGATCTCGATAAAGAGTGCCCCTGAGAAGAGAAATCCAAAGTCCAGCGCTATCAGGGTGAGAACCGGAAGGAGAGCATTTTTCGCAACGTGCCGCCAGAGAATGGCATGACTTGGAATTCCAAGCGATCGAACACACTGCGGGTAGAGGAGGCCTCTCTCACTGATCACGGATCCCCGCATGATGAGAAGGTTTCGTGATGCATAAAAGAGGGTAAGAACCAGTACCGGGAGCGTGAGGTGATACAGAATACTCAGGCAATCTGGGGTGTCATACAGTCCTTTGAAGGGAAACAAGCGAAGATGAAAGGAGAATATTGCGAGGAACGCGAGACCGAGGAGGTATGGCGGGACTGACGAGACTAATAGGGCACTGCCGGTCAGGAATCGTGCCCACCACTGTTCATTGTCCCATCCGACCCGGGCTCCCAGGATAACGCCGATACCTGCTCCTGCAAGGATGGATGTTCCAATCAGCAGAAGAGTCCAGGGAATGCGACCGAGAAGAATTTCAAGAACCGGGGCATGCAGGTGGTATGAGTACCCCAGATCCCATGACGTAAGATTGTGCAGATAATGGAGAAATTGATCCCCCAACGGGAGATCAAGGCCCATATCAGATCGTATCCTCTGAATGGTTTCCGGGGAGAGCCAGATATCTTCCCCGACAAGATTTCGGACAGGATCACCGGGCATTGATCTGGGAACAATGAAGACGATTATCAGGATCAGGAATATTGATATCAGGTATCGTATCATCTTACGGAGAATCCATGTCGATAACGCGATCTGATCTGGCATTCTCTTATAAGATTGTACTAATGTATGAAAAATAAGATGGTATTGTGTTCAAGCAATCGGCTTGACACCAGTGAACGTGAACTCATTCAGGATCCCGTATAGCGGACTTGAATACCAGCCGGTGATCGCTTTGTTATACGGGGTCACATCATTCTTCCAGGAGAGTGGAACACCCGGTAGATTCTCAGCATAGTACTTCTGTACTTCATCTGCATATCCGGTCAATTTTGCCTTGTCCGTAGTTGCCAGGATCTTATCACAGAGATCAAGGAATGCAGGATCGTCTACGGTATGCAGAACACCCTGACCCGTTCTGCGGCTGTCAAAGTACCCGGTAGCCCAGCCTGCATGCATCAGCATCCCCCAGGGGGTGGTTCGGGTCAAGGTAACATCATACTCATAATTGTCCTTGAGATCAAACCAGGTGTTATCTTCAACCGATCTGATCTCTGCTCCGATTCCGGCTTCATTGAGGTACTCCTTAATGAGTTCTGCTTCACGTGAAAAACTGCTGCGAATTAGGAGATCGAGCACAATATCCTTGCCCTCTTTATTCTCAATAATGCCGTTTCCGTCCGAATCCTTGAATCCAGCGTCTGCCAGGATCTTTTTTGCCCCGTCTGCATCATACTGCATGGGAGCGGTCTTGACGTACCCATCCATGGCCGGCGGAACAAACCCGCTGCTGGGAACACTCCCATGACCCAGGGTGGTGATCTCGACGAGTTCAGGATAGTTAATTGCTGAAGCGAATGCCTTGCGGAAATTAATATCAGACATCGGCTCGTTCTTCAGGTTGAACCCTATAAAGGTCATTCCGCTGGTTGGAGTCTCCAGGATCTCAAACTTTCCGGTCCCTTTCAGAGAGTCAATAGCGGCATAGGGATATGCAGATGCATACTTCCAGAAGGTATCCATGGCACCGGATTCGAGTGCTTTTGCTGCTGCATCCTCATTCTTGAACCAGCTCAGCTCCACCTGATCATAATAGGGAGCATCACCCTTCCAATTCGGGTTTTTCTTGAAGATCAGTTTGCCTGCATTCAGATCTATCTTTTCTACAAAGAACGGTCCGCACCCGACATAGGGGCCTTCACTGGTGAAGTTATTTGGATTCTCCACCTTCTCCCAGATATGCTTTGGCATTATCGAGTATGAAGTGAATTCCCGGTCAAGGTTGGTATAGGGTTTGTTGAAGGTGAACGTGACTTTATTTCCATCAACCTGTGTGTCAGTGAGTGTTTCGCCAATCCATCCCGCATTGGGAACATTTTTCCCGTACATATTGATGGAGAATGCGACATCTTCACCAGTCACCGGTTTTCCATCGCTCCAGAACTGGTCCGGGCGTATGGTGAATGTCCAGACCGTATTGTCAGCGGAGACCTCAAATGACTGAGCAAGGAGCCCGATAAGCCTGCCCTCACTGTCCATCTGTATGAGCGGAGGATTTGAGATGTGGTTGAAGAGACCGGTTGCATAATCTCCGATAAATGCGGGGGATTTTATCTCGTTCAGGGTTGCGATTCTGAGCACCTTATCATCAGCTGCTGAGCAACAGGCTGTCACTGCTATGAGCAGAATCAGAATGGTGCTGAGCACTGCTGGGATAGTCGGTAGTTGCACATTCATTACTCCACATTACGTGTTACCAATTAAAAATAATTGTGATCTTATCACATAGTTATTGCATGAGTGATCATATAGCCTCACGAAAAACTCCATCATTGGACGAAATAAGATGGGGACGAGTCTGGCAGGAACAGATGACCCGGAATCACGCATGCAGAAATTTTCAGGAGTGTGCCAGTACCTGGGTTACTGAAGAAAAAGCACGTGCGTTCTGGAGGGCTGCCTGTAAAAACCAGGAGCGTTATACCCCGATTGTAGAGATGATCGCAGCAGCTCATCCACGTTGTGTACTGGATATCGGGGGTGGACCAGGAAGTCTGGCTCTGCCTCTTGCCGGGCGAGGAATCAGAATAACCGTTGTTGAGCCAGCATCAGGAATGATCACCCTTCTAAAGGAAAACTCAGTTACCCGGAAACTATCCGGAATCCATCCGATCCATAAGCGCTGGGAAGATATTGAGATCCAGGATCTTGACATGCCGTATGATGTCGTTGTTGCCTGTTTCTCCCTGGGTATGCCTGATATTGTGGGGGCCATACAAAAGATGGAACACGTATGCTCAGGAAAGATTTTTCTGATCTGGTTTGCTGGTACAACACCCTGGGAAGATATTGTACAAAATCTCTGGCCAGTATACCATCAACGGCCCTATGAACCAGGCCCAAAGTCAGACATTCTGTTTCAGGTTCTCTATCAGATGGGAATCTACCCGGATGTTACAGTTCGCAAAGAACAGTATATAGAAGAGCAAACCAGGATAAGTGACCTGGTTGATGATTATGCAGAGCGTCTGTGTGTCCCTGAAGGAGCAGATCGGCAGCCCATAGGAGAATATTTCAAAACATTGAACATTTGCACCGATGGGGTATTCCGGTTTCCCGGGGAACTGACAACCATGACCTTCTCATGGAAAAGCAGGGGGTAGCGTAGAAGGATTAGTGATAAGAAATCAAATTTTTGAACATTGACAACGGGGATTATGTATAGAAGTTTTTAGATAGAACAGCAATTCAGAAACGGGTCTTGGAGACCATTTTTCCGGCACTCAAAAACGCCAAAAAAACATCTCAATAAAGGCATCAAAAATTCGAGTTCTCAAAAAATATGGGTCAATGTGCGTCTTAATATTGTGCTAGATTCTAGGCGCCTTATTTTAAGTTTGGTGGATAGGTATTCGCCAGTATTTGGCAAAATTGAGCAATTTTACGAGGAATTGCCAGAGGGCCAATAAAATCGGCTTTTGTGTCGGTATTTTTAGATGATTCGGGCACCGAGAAGGAAAACAAAGCCCAAATTAAGCGTTTTTACTCTCGGATATACCTAACTAGATAAAGGAAGGTAAGGTGAGGATTTTTCCCCACATTCCAAACCATAAAGACCCTCGAAAAAATCCATTCACGGGTACTACCTCTTTGAAGAATATCGACGTGTTCGAATCTATCTGAAAAGATTCACGATTGATAATCCCTTCTTCATATGAACCATTTGAGGGGGATAAAAATTAAGCGATTCTGAAATCAATGGCACCACAGGCGTTGGAAATATCAAATAAGAAGGAGACCGATGCGAAAAAAATTTTCCGGGATTGATATACCGGAACGCATTCTATTGTGTAATTCTATCAGGATTGTGCTCAATCATGAACTCACATGACCGGCAAAGTTTTTTTCTGCCCAATCCAGTACCCAAAGATGAGCCCAAGAACTAATGCTCCAAATGCACACTGGAGTGCAAAGAGCGTTGCTTCAATCTCTCCAGATGGAGGTTGATACTGGGGAATTAGGGGCTCAAATGATTCAACCGGCTTGCCAGTTAATTCTGAAACCTTTTCAGATCCGACATTGTCAGCACCAGCGAACTCGTGTGTCCCGCCGGCACTTACCATTAGGAAGACAATGATAAATCCAAGGATAGCAACCAGGGTGATCAGTTCGAGTTTATAATTCTCCATCATGCCTTCACCCCGGTCTCCGGAAATGGATCTGCGTTCATCCGTGCCTTTGTTATCTGCTCCTCTGAGAAGACCTTCAGTTTAAGGACCAATTCTGGTTTTAGGGTTATCACATACTTGAAGACCAATGCAAGGACACACCCTTCCACAATTGCAAGTGGAATCTGGGTGATTGCAAATATTGTGAGGAATGCGGTGAACGAGGTTGCTACACCACCAACTTCGGCCGGGTATGCAAGCGCAAGTTCCAGGGCGGTTATGATATAAGTCACCATATCAGCGACAGCTGCAACGATGAACACGGTGATATACACATTCAGCGAGGTGCCCTTGAGAAGGCGGTACACCGCATATCCGGCAATCGGGCCCATGATTGCCATTGAAAAGATGTTAGCCCCGAGAACCGAGAGACCACCGTGGGCGAGAACGAGTGATTGAAATAACAAGACGATGGCACCGATGATCGAGGTGATGAATACTCCAAAACACATCGTGGAGAGTCCGGTTCCAGTCGGATGAGAGCAGCTCCCGGTTACTGAGGGGAGTTTCAGAGCCGACAGGATGAAGATGAATGCTCCACAAACTCCGAGCAGCGATAGATAATCCCGATCGTTTCGTATCAATGTTCTCAGTTGAATAGCTCCCATGACAAGGAATGGGATGGTGATTATCCACCAGAGGGCACACCATTGCCAGGGTAGGAAACCTTCCATAATATGCATGCAATACAACTATTGTTACTTTAATTAAATAATACTTGCTTAGCGCCCTCATATTCTTCGGCTATGCAGGAATACGTTGAGATATCAGAGAGAAAAATCGTAAACAACCTAATAGAGATCTAACGGTGTACGTTGGCTTTTCATCGATAAAAGAACGGGAGAAAATTCTGATTACGAATGAGAGCACCAGATCGAACCATCGGGAGATTCGCAGCAACTAATGGGATTGATTACTTTTCTTGGAAAAGGCGATGGCAGGAGAAGAGACGGGGATGATGAGTAGCATGATGATGATCAATATTTCCTAAATCTGGGGCTGGTAAATTTGGTTTATGGGTGTCTTGCCTCTCCTGATAGCACGTGCCATCGCACATACGTTTTAGATTTTCATCATATTAAATGTTATACAATTACCTTTGATATCTTACAGGTACCTCAGATCTATCTCACGGGTGCGGGATACCTGATCAAGAATTGAGAATAGGGATGAACATGAAAGCTGCGATGGTGAAGGGATCTCTCTGTTCTGGCGATCTCCCGAAGAATGGACTGCGCTGGATCTCTCAACGTGTGGCTTTGGGGTATCGTTGTTGGTAGTTACCCGAAGTACCATATGGCACTGACTGGTTGTCAGGGTCTCCTGGTCCTTCACCCTCGCTACTATTAAATTTGTATTATTTTTAAATAAATGTTACCGTTTTGTTTTTTTTAATACTTATCACATACAAATCTAATTTCATGTTTTTACTTTTTTTGTTGTTCTCTTTACTAGTTATTGAAGAAACTACCCGAAAATTAGGCATCCCAGTTGATTGATAGCGATTACCAGAGTGAATCGAGAGATTATCGAAAAAATATTAGAGAACTCTGGGTTTGTGAGTAGATGAGGGAGAAGGATGTAGTAATTATTTCACAGCCAAAGAAAGAGCAATAAAGATAGGAAGTGATGATATTGAATCGTGATTTATCCTGCCATTTACCCAGATTTCTCATCATCCTGGAGTATTAGATTTCATACTCGGATTTGAACACACAAGAATCACGTATCAAATTATTCTCAAAGATACGGATTGAGAACGCTTTGCGAAACTTTTATTGATAAAACGCAAAAAAGATAGTTTAATTTAGTACACCCGTAATATTGGTACCTGCACAGAGGTACGTCAGGAGCGTCCCTCTTGGCTCAGTCTCAAAACAGTCAGGAAAAACTATGAAGTATATCATTCTTGCATGTGTCCTCATGCTCATTGTTCCCGGTGCAGTCCTTGCAGCTGATCCCGTATATCAGGTAAAGATCTCAAGTGGTGGAGCATCATATAACGGTGAATGTGGAGTTGTGGGAACGCAAACAATATCTGCAAGCGGGGATTACACCCAACTCATTGATATTGAAGGAGCAGCGCCCGGAGATACCATCAAAGTATCATTCAGTAAGGAAGGAGATGTGGCGGAGGGAGAAGATGGGAGTCGCTGGATGGAACCCAATTATGATTCTCTTGAAGTAGCACTGCTTAAAGATGGGAAGACAATCCATTTAGAGAGTTCAGAGGGGCCCTACGCCACTGTATCATTTATGGTAATGATCTGATTCTGATAATCCTCGTACCTCTCTTTTATTGAATGACCCCCCCTTTTAAATTGCATGGACAAGAAGTAACTCCAGGTATTATGACGGTACACATCTAACGCAGTCACAAGCATCCAAATGCATTTCTTTTGATACACTTCCAATTGGTTGATATATCAGTCTTGAAGCATTCAGGAGCACTGCCAGGGTAGCGACCTGATGCCCGATTGCCCCCATTGCCGGAGATAACACCCCAAAAACTGCTCCGCATATCAGGATCATATTCAGCAGAAGGGCCAGGATTACATTCATCAGAATGATCCTCCCGGTCCGCTTTCCCAGGGTAATGAATGCAGGAAGAGACTTCAGATCACCTTTCATCAAGATCACATTGGATGTTTCAAGGGCTATCGTGTCTTCACGGCTACCGATGCTGATCCCAAGATTGGCCCGGGCGAGAGCTGGTCCATCATTCGTTCCGTCCCCAACAAAGCAGACTACGTTTCCTGACTGTTGCAGCTCAGCAATATAATTTTCCTTATCCTGTGGGTACATACCAGAATGGACTGAATCGATGGATATGCCGCATTGTATAGCCACACCATTGGCTACCTGGCTACTATCTCCGGTCAGAATCTCAAGCCTATCATTACCCATTATTCTGAGTTGAGTAATCACCGATTCAGTCTCAGGGCGTATTGTATCCACAAGCCGGATCATTCCGATCAGATTCCTGTCTACCGAGACCAGAACAACTATCGTACCCCTCAGGTTTTGTTCTTCGATCTCGGCAATGATTCCATCAGGTACTTCAATCCCCTGATCATGCATAAACCTCAAATTGCCAACATGAACCTGTTTTTCATTCTGAAGGTCCACGATGCCGAGACCCGGGTGGTTATGGGCGCTCCCTGAACATGAGATGGCGATCTTTTTTTCCCGGGCAGCAGAGATGATGGCCAGAGCAACCGGATGTGAGGAGGAGCATTCTGCTCTCGCTGCTACTTCCAGGATATCAGATGCTGTTGAATCACCATAGGGTACTATCGCATCTACCTGCATCCTGCCACTGGTGATCGTTCCGGTTTTGTCAAGGACTATCACCGTGATGGATTGACAAATCTCAAGAAACTCCCCACCTTTAATTAGGATTCCATTTTTTGCTGCCACGCCAAGAGAAGCCAGCACTGCAGACGGGGTTGCAAGCAAAAGAGCACATGGGCAGGCAACAATAAGCACGGTTATTGCCCTGATAATACTCCCGGTCAGAACGAGGACAATCCCTGCTATAATCAGCATGAGTGGGGTGTATATGTGGGAAAACCTATCAATAAACGGGTGCGACGGGGGTCGCTTCAGGCCTGCATCATGAACCAGATGCACAATCCGGGAATAGGTTGAATCTTCATATTTTTTAGTAGCATTCAGAATTATCGTCCCATCCTGATTCATGCTGCCGGAGTAGACCGGGCTTCCCGGCCCTTTCACCTGGGGAAGACTCTCCCCGGTGAGGCAGGACTCGTCGAGACTTGAATGTCCTTCACCGATTATACCATCCACCGGGACCCGGTCACCCGGCCTCACCATTACCTGATCCCCGATGACGATATCGTCAACGTTAACCTGCCTGATAGAACCATCTCTGATAACTAAGCCAAAGCGGGGATTATGCGTGATAATGCCCTCAATATCTCGCCTGGTTCGTGCATATGCATGTGCTTCGATGAGTTCGCCCACCGTAAGAATGATAGCAATTTCAGCAGCAGCAGTAAATTCCCCGATAATTATTGCTGCTACGATTGCAAGACTGGCAAGTTCACATACATTCCTCTCACCCTTCAAGAGTCCGGTTATCGCCTCTTTCAGGATGGGATAGGCAGTAAGAGCAAGAGCGATAAGTGATGATACGGTGGCGATTTCAGGAGGGGTCAGAAACCCAAGTTCGGTGATAATGGAGATGAGGATACAAAATCCGGCTATAGCAATTCTTATTAATAGAGGTTTGATCGTATCCTTCTGAAGGTCATGTGAACATCCGCACGAATGGGAACAGGCGTCTCCGAATTCAGTCTTGGTATTTGTCATGGGTATTGTTCTCTGATTTCTAGATATGCTGATTAATCCTGGTCAGGACATCCACAAATGAAAGAGTCTCTTCTTTTCCGAGAATTGAAGCAATCTCAACGGCGAGGTTGAGATGATGGCGGTGATGCTCCTCGAACGCAGCTGTTCCGGTTTTCGTCAGTTCAATGATGTAGGATCTCCGGTCGTTTTCTGCACGAATTCTATGCGCAAACCCACCTCGTTCCAGGCGATCAACGGTGATGGTTGTTGTCCCGGTGGTGACACCGAGTTTTCCTGCAAGATCTTTCATGTTCATCCGACCATAATGACCAAGAATCTCAATGGCATGAGCCTCTGAGATCTTTAAATTACTGGCTTCAATGACTGATGATTCCCATGAAGATAAGCGGTCAAAAAATTCAACCAGGCCGTTATTGAGTAATTCGATATGTTCCGAGTCTGTATCCATTCCTTGATCTCCTAATTGTAATGCACTCAAATAGTTTGATCATCAAGATATTTGAATGTGGGTTATATGTTGCGATTAAGTACAAAATATGTGTTACCCAACATTGTTCGAGTGCATCCAATTTTCATTCCTTTACGAATCAGCTTCACCAAATGAACTCGAAATATCTTCATAGATCTCTGAAATGGACTGATGAGAAATGATAAGATAGTGGATTTTGTATATGTTCCACCAGGAATTTGATCTTCTTTATACCGAGTTTCAAAAATCTATTCGATACTAACGAATAAATAGACGGTTTGATCTATACTATAGTATGATAAAATCTGCATTAAGACAGATTCTTATCGATCAGCAGATCTTCCTTTCCCGGACTGAAGGTTTGATACCCCGGGATATTGATATCAGGGGAATTTTAGATTCTGAAGAGATTATTGTCCTCTCCGGAATCCGCAGATGTGGAAAAAGCAGTCTGCTTGCCCTTATAGCGCAGCAGTTACCAGACCCAAAATTATTCATTAATTTTGATGATATTCGGTTTTCTGACTGGTCAATAGAAAATTTTCAGCACATCTACGAGATCATCGGGGAACTCTTCGGACCTGATGAGCAGGTAACACTCCTCCTTGACGAGATTCAAAATGTCCCCGGGTGGGAACGCTGGCTGAACAATCTCTATCAGTACCAGATAAAAACCATCGTAACCGGCTCAAATGCCTCAGTGCTCAGTTCAGAACTTGGAACGTATCTCACCGGACGACATCGGACAATTCGGGTTCATCCGTTTTCTTTCAGCGAGTTCCTGGTATACCATGGTATCACCTGTAAAAAACCGGATCACCTCTCATCAACACAAAAAGGAGAAATTTCAAGATTTCTCAGGATGTATCTTGATCAGGGAGGATTTCCCTCTGTGGTGAAGTCACAAGACATCAGCCTATCAGAGCAGTACCTGACCGATATCATATACCGAGATATCGTTGCGAGATTTGGCATCCGTGAGATAAAAGAATTCAGGGATCTGACCGTGTATCTCATCACCAATGCAGCCCGGACAATATCATATAAGACACTCTCTGATATTGCAGGGGTGAAGAGTGTCAGTACGGTGAAGAATTTCCTTGAATACCTGGAGCAGGCATTTCTCCTCTTCCGGCTCGCTCCGCTCAATTATTCACTCAAAGCCATGGCCCGGGCTTCATATAAGGTATATGCCGGTGAAGTGAGTTTTATCCATGCTGCAGGGTTTCATCTATCAGAAGATCTTGGACAACGAATAGAAAATCTGGCATATCTTCATCTGGAACGCACCAATCCGGAGATGTATTTTTATTCAGGACAACGGGAGTGTGACTTTCTGATCAAAACTGGTCTGTCTATTCAGGAAGCGATACAGGTCTCAGTGACCCTGGCAGATCCAAAAACCAGGGAACGAGAGCTGAAGGGATTATCTGAGGCGATGGAGAAGTTTACTATTCCGAAGGGGTACATTCTGACTCTTGATGAAGAAGAAGAGATTGAAATACTCGGGAAAATAGTCAGGGTTATTCCATTGTGGAAATGGCTTCTTTCCTCATGAATTTCTCTCCTTCTCAATCGTTCCGCACACTCCGTAAGTATCAGTATCGGTCACCTTATGTCCGGGTACTACCGGAAGAAGCGAACCCTGCTCTCATCTCGTACTTCTCTTCCCACCAGGGATTCCCCTATGCATACCCTCATAAGGTTCCCGGATAAGATAATATCTGATTTATGCGGTTCTTTAACACAGCCGGGCCGGTCAACTGTGCAAAGCATTATTGTTTATCCCCATCATCCAGGATTAATGTAAAAGAAATCACTTCACTCATAGAACAGGAAAAGTATTTCATTCTCCATGCCCCACGGCAGACTGGGAAGACCTCATGCCTTCTTGCCCTGATGACATATCTCAACCAAACGGGTGAATACTCCTGCCTGTACATCAATGTTGAGGGGGCTCAGGCAGCACGAGAACATGTATCCGGAGCCATTGGGGCAATAATAAGTGAGATTAAACAGAGAATCAAACAATATAATCTCATCCCTGGTACAAATAACCAGGTACTAGATCAACCATCAGATACCACCGAATTCACTCTGCTGAACGGGTATCTTACCAGTCTGGCTCAATCAACTCCTCACCCCTTTATCCTTCTGATTGATGAGATCGATGCTCTGGTAGGCGACTCCCTGATCTCAGTCCTCCGACAGATCCGCTCCGGATATGACAAACGGCCAGACCATTTTCCGTCATCAGTTATTCTTTGTGGTGTCCGGGATATCAGGGACTACCGGATCCATTCCAGTTCCGATAAAAGTGTGATCACCGGGGGGAGTGCGTTCAATATCAAAGCCGAATCACTGCAACTGGGTAACTTTTCATTTGAGGATATTACAACCCTATTCCTCCAGCACACCGAAGAGACCGGGCAACGGTTTGAGGGACAGGTTTTTGAGCAGGTCTGGGACCTCACCGCCGGTCAGCCATGGCTCGTCAATGCCCTGGGATACGAGATCTGTTTCAGGATGCCTGAAGGGAAAGACCGGGCCCGGACAATAACTTCTGACATGGTTATCCAGGCAAAGGAGAACCTGATACTCAGGAGAGAGACCCACCTGGATCACCTGACCGATAAACTCAAAGAAGAACGGGTCAGGCGAGTAATCGAGCCGATACTGGCAGGTGGTTCGTTTGAATCAGGATTTTTATCCCCTGATGTAGAGTATGTGCTGGATCTTGGTCTGATCCGGCAGGAGCAGAACGGCGAGATATCCATCGCCAACCGGATATATCAGGAAGTCATCCCCAGAGAACTCTCATGGAATGCACAGATGGGAATGGCGGTGAAACAAGCATGGTATCTCACTCCTGATAACCGACTGGACACTTCGGCATTGCTGACCGCATTTCAGCAATTTTTCAGGGAACACCAGGAGTCCTGGGTGGATATCTTCCAGTATAAAGAGGTTGCACCCCAGCTGCTCCTGATGGCATTCCTGCAGCGGGTCGTGAACGGGGGAGGTCGGATTGACCGGGAATACGGACTTGGCAGAGGCAGAGTTGATCTTTATGTTGCATGGCCGATCTCCCCCACCGTATGGCAGCGGGTGGTTATTGA
>DATMXW010000102.1:0-47768 GCA_035561295.1 Methanospirillum sp.
GACAGATAAAAACGTAACCACGGCTACAACAACGAAGATTATGACAAACCATTTAGCGATCTCCATTGAGAACCCAGCAATTCCCCTCATCCCCATTATCGCAAAAACCAAAGCCAGTACAAGGAATATCACTGCCAGATAAATTAAATCAGCCATAATTCATCACCCCTATCTTTTCTTAAATTTAGAACCGGTTTCGTGTACAGCAATTTTCGCATCAGCTACTGCCTTATGGATACCAATTTGAACATCAGTTGATATTTCCTGTACCTTTTCTCCTGCATCCTTGCTGATGTTATGAGCAACAACGGTAGCATCGTCATATTTGGCATGTACGGCGACCCTTGCATCATCGACGACCTTTTTAGCTTTTACTTTTACACTGTCAGTCATTTTTTTCACTTCTCCTCTCTGATAATTACCTGGATAAAAATCATCCAAATAGTATGACGCTTTGTATACCAGAGATATTCTGCATTTAGCGTACAGGTATATGCTATTGATCCGTTGTTGCAAAAAATGAGTCAAACGAGAATAGTGAATAAAAATCCATCTTTTCGATAATGATACACCTGAAATACCGATTCTCCTACATTTAGAATCTTCTGCATTCGTTCCAGAATATGTTGTTCTTCGCTCTCAGGAACATCAATCTCATGAAGATTCTGTGTAAGGCATTCATCGCGGGAATACCCATGGAGCCGGAATGTTTCCGCGTTGGCATGAATGATAGTTTCATCAAAATCATGAACCATAATAGAGGAAGGGGCTTGATCTGCCATCTGGGCACATATTCGTATCTTCTCTTCTGCCTTTTTCTGTTCGGGTATATCGATGACAATAATTCTAACCTGAAGTACACCACCGCCCATATCCACCCAGGTCTCTTCAATCCGGGTGTCAATGCCAATCCCATCATCTCGTTTGAGATGGACTTCACAGATCTGGTTTTTGTCCAGGCTGACCATATTGAGAAAAACCGGTCCCAGATACCATACTGATCCGAGGATATAAAAATCCTGAACCCTGTATTCATAATCAGGTTCCTGGCCACTCCGAGCATCGTCAAGCCGGTGAGGTTCACCTCTGCAATCAGGGCTTGATCTGTCAGGGTAAAATATCCTACCTGAGCAAAATCATACAACTCAGCATACCGCTTTCGTGAGTTCTCAAGCTCCAGGTACGCTTATTTTTAGTTCTTTAATCTGGATCTCAAGTTCAATCTGATGTCCCCGGAGATCATGAATGATCTCATCCGGAGTCTTCCCAGACAGATCAGAAGAATGTTCTACATTATGGATCAGAATATCTTCTGCCTCATCCCGGAGATGAGAGGTTCTGACTCTTTGCCGTTGTGTCACCAGAACACATCCTTAATTATACCAAGTATTATTGCAGGAACCGGGTTAGCTCTACAATGTCAAGGTGAAAACGAAGATTTCCTGGCTCTATCAGTTTTTTCGGTGATACAAGAGTGAACTAAAATTTTGAGATGAGACATGTACCTTTTGCTTCCTATAGCTTCCACATCAGGGACCTTCTGCATGATTTACTTAGATTTTACGTGGTATCTTCATCACTCGAATTTCTCATAACACCATTTGACTGAATCGTACCTTAATACCGAAATAATTTGTGATTATAAGGCTGGGCATTTTTATAAATTGAGTCTAATGAGAATCATCATGCCATTATTTAGAACGTAAAGAAGAATACAAATAAGCGAAGAATCGAGGTAATAGTATGAACACTTATGGTATAGGCCTGATAATCATCGGGTGTATTCTTATCTTCAGCATCGGATGTGTGGGTAATGAAAAAAACCAACAAAACAATCAGACTTCCGGGGGAGTCTCCGAATCCGGGATCTCCTCATCCACCTGGAATGATCCGGTAACCCAGCCACCAGAGGAACTTAGTGCAAGTGTTTCTGCTGATGAGGATGCAATCACCCATCAGATCTTTGTAAGCTATAACGGTGGAGGGGGGCAGCAACTCATCAAAGATATGCAAGTCAGGTTCCTTATGAATGGTGGCCTGATCGAGGTGAGACAACTTGGAAAGAATAAAGGAGATAGTGTTATTGTGCAGGGTACCAATAAAACAGATCGGGTACAGGTAGCTGTTTCGATTATGGGTGGAAAATCGTATAAGATATTTGATAGAGAATTGAATGAGCGATATAATCCAAATGAATAGAATATTCCTTTTCCTGCACGAGTAGATAATGGGGTGAAAATTCGTTTTCACTCTTTGATGAACTCGCCCCCATTGCCATTATTCAACATAACTAGCCATATATAAGGGTACAAAACAAACCCTAAATTTCTGTATTTTCTAGTATTCCCTATCGTTCTCATTCAGGGATGAAATATGACATCCTAAAAATCCCAATTTTTGCTCCTTTTTTAAATCAGGCCCTACATTGATCTGACCTGGATCAAGTAATTTATGGACCAGCAGTAATCGCTCAATTTTGGCCCTAATTTTCGTTAATCGAAAGAATTACTCCATTATATCGCCTCGCTATTAACCCGAGATATTGAGACGGGGTAAAGTGTCACTCAAATAGAGAAATGGATATAGCGGCCTGATAGGAGGGGGGTGATTTGGGAGGTGTTCCCTATGGAAATCACATCTAAAATTCCTAACTGGTGGCGAACCTGAATTATTGTACTGTCAGATGAAAAAGAGTCCTGTGTATTGTAGTTTCAAAAAAGCTCACATCAATAGTATCAGATGTGACCAATGTGCTTATATGAACTGACTTTCTCTGATGTTCTCAAGTGAACGTTGCAAAACCTGATCTCCGCCGATCAGAATCGGATTGCCATGACCAGGATAAATTGAAATAACTCTCCGTTGGCAGAGGTTTTCAAATGCTTCCAGAAACGAATGTTCAAACGTGAGATTTGTTCCTCTTACCTCAATAGGCGTATCACCAGTAAACACAATTTTTTTATCCGCACAGTAGATACAGATAGAATCGGTTGAGTGTCCTGGTACATGGATGATCTCAAACATATGGGGACCGGCGGGAAGTTCTTCGCGGTCAGTAAGACTCCTGTCGACACCCACTGTATTATGTGACCATGCATATGCAACTGGAGAGAATTACTGTTTTATCACCGGTAGCATGCGGGAATGATCAATATGGTCATGAGTGATTATCACCTGACGGACTGGGCATTTTCCCGTTGAATGATGGATTTCATTGAGCCTAGAGATTATTTTTGGATCACAACCGGTGTCAATAAGCGTAGGACAACCTGATTTACTTTCCTTACAAGAAAGGAGCCATGCATTCGATGTGTACATGGTACTGTCGCTAGTCAGATTACGTATATTCACCGGGTATCTATCTCCTGCTCTGTTTTATTGTCTGGAGCGAATCATTAAGCAGTCGCTGGGCATATTCAGTTATGGGATCCCCATGTCCTGAATAAATCACCTGTATGTCATACGAACAAATATAATTCAAGGCATCAATAAAATCAGAATGATACTCATCAGAATCTGAAAAAATCCGGTATGGCATATCTCCGGAGAAGAGTATCCCTTCTTCAGGGCAGAGGATACAGATTGAGTCTTCACTGTGACCAGGAGTATAGATAATTTCACCTTCCTGATCTGCGATCATGACGTTCATACGATCGACAACCGGTATAATTCCCGGAGTATTATTCTTCGGATGAGCATAGACCGGGACAGGATACTTTTCAAGAACTGATGAAATATTGTACGTATGGTCAAAATGCGAATGAGTTAAGAAGATCTGATCAATGATGTTCTTACCGATACCAGGTATAATCTTGTTCAGGTTAGAAAGAACTACCGGATCGTATCCCACATCTATCAGAGTATTCACATCTGATAATGCACGATATTCTCCGGTCGCATGCCAGACACTTGAGGTGTATTCTGTTCTTCCAACGGTCAGGTTCTTAATAATCATCTTTTGTCGTTTCCGATAGATCTGGGCGTTCGGGATTGGCTATTCAAACAAATCCATCAATGTGTCCGGGATTTTTTGGGTATTGGCCTTACCAAAAGCTGGTAATACGAAATGACAACATAGTATTAATATTTATGTACTAAAAATTAATATAGTATTGAATATATAATCAAATAATGGTCGGGAAACGAGGCCTAATTCTAATAACCTGCCAAAACTCTGATTGTGAATATTTTCTTGTGGAAGAAGGTAAGAATATTACCAAAAATGGCCATAATCCTGCAGGAAATCAGCAATACCTATGCCATCATTGTGGTCGATACTTCATTGAAACAAAGAATACGCCCCTCTATCATTCCCGTCTTGCTCGTTCAGAAGTAATATTAATCGCGAAACATAGCATGGAAAAAACTTCGATTCGAGGAGTTTCTCGCGTTTTAGATCATCATCGGGATACGATTTCCAAGTACTTTCATCTCATCGGTCAACATGCCGAGATGTTAAATAACCATTATATCAGAGATATTTCCGCTGGTAATTGTGAATTTGATGAAATTTGGTCTTTTATTCAAAAAAAATAAAAACCTCCTACCTGATGATCCATATGAATTTGGAGATTGTTGGACATATACAGGTTTTAAGCGTGAATCAGGGTTAATGATTTCCTTTAATGCGGGAAAAAGGGTTGAAAAAACGTGTGAAATTATGCTCAACTACTTTTTTGAACGTATGGAACTTCCTCTTCCCGGTAATAAAATATCAATATTTACTGATGGAAACTGCCAGTACTCCAACACTCTCCAGGATCTGTACTGTGATTCTTGTATGGATTATGGGCAAGTGATCAAATCAAAAGAACAAAACCGGTTAGTGAGAGTAATTAGAGAGAGAATTTTTGGAAATCCGGAAATTAAATCAATTTCTACGTCTGTGGTTGAAGGCTACAATAATAAAATTCGCCAAAGATTAAGTAGATTCACTCGAAAAACGGCCTCATACTCTAAAAGAATGATCGGATATGTTAACTCGATGAATATCTTTCAATTTGTACACAATTTTATTGATATCAAACTTGATCATCAGACCCCGGCAATGCTTGAGCGTGTTACTGATCATCACTGGAATTGGAGTGAGTTTTTATGTCACCATATCCAGTTATAATTTAGGCCATTACCCAATGATCACGATTCCAGGTCATACATGGTGAAACGGTGAGTATCTGAGAGGAAGCATGAGTATTATAGACAATATAAAGATCGGAAAGAAACTTATCGGCAGTTTTCTGATTATTGCCGCAATCGTGGGTATCGTTGCCATCCTTGGATATACTGATATGAAGACCATCAACGATGGGATGAGTAGTATGTACAAGGATCGGCTGATTCCAATCCAGGACATTGGCCAGGCAGATAGCAAACTCTTTGAAATCAGAGGAGATTTCTACAAATATATACTCATCCCTCAAGAACAGGATACCCTGAAGAAGAAGTTTGATGATGATGTCAAGATCATCAACACACTTCTTGATTCATATCGGAAAACACTGTTGCTTGATTCAGAAAAGACTGAACTTGCTAAATTTGACACATCATGGACAACGTATCAGAAATTGGTACGCGAGAATCGTGATCTCTGGGACCAGGGAAAGAAAGAAGAGGTTCTTGCATCGCTTACCGACGGCCCTCTATCGCAGTCACGAAAAGAGGTCGGCAAGAACATGGATACTCTCGTCACAATTAACCAGAAAGAAGCTGAACGCCTCAAGGCTCAGGCTGATACCATCTTTGATACATCGTCTTTTACCATGATGCTCGCCGGTGTTATCGGGGTAATTGCTGCCTTGTTCCTTGGCATCGTGATCAGCAGAGGAATAGCCATACCCCTCAACCAGGCTGGCCAGATGCTCCAGGAGATGGGAAAAGGACATCTGGGTATGCGGCTAGCCATGAACCGGAAAGATGAAATCGGCATGATGGCAGGCACCATGGACTCTTTTGCCGATGACCTGCAGCAGAAAGTGATCGGGGTCATGAAACAGATAGCAGCAGGAGAGAACGTCCAGGAGGTTTCGAGGGGTGATGACCGGGATGAGATCTCGCCTGCACTCAACCAGATGATCCAGACACTCAATGCACTTCTGGAGCAGATCAGCATCCTGATCACTGAAGCACAGGAGGGACGACTTCAAACCCGGGCCGATACAGGAAAATTTATCGGATCATACCGGGATCTGGTCTTTGGGATTAACAACATGCTTGATGCGATCACCATTCCGCTCAATGAAACCCTCCGGGTAGCCGAACGGTATGCTGCAGTGGACTTTGATGCCAGATTTGATCACAACCTCACCGTCAAAGGGGATCTTCTTGAACTCAAGATAAAGATCAATCAGATCGGGGAGCATGTAGGAACTGAATTAAAAACAGTCATACAGGAGATATCAGACCAGGTTGTAGCCCTGACCACCTCTGCAGAATCAGCAGCTGCCACTGTTGAAGAGGTCGCATCCGGTGCAGCACTTATCGCTGAGAATGTTGCAAATGTTCAGACAAATGCTGATACTACCCGGCAGTCAGTGGAACAGGTACTGATTGCAATGGAAGAACTCACCACCTCGGTATCAACCGTCGCATCAAAGGTGGATTCGGTCTCACGGCTCAGCCAGGAGGCTGATTCAACCTCTACCCAGGGAGTTCAAAAAGCAGCCGTGGCTGAGGAGGGAATCAATGCGATTAATGGAGCGGTCAGTGATGTCGGGACCATCATCACCGAGATCAGAGGGCAGATGAATGAGATTGGAAAGATCGTTGAGATCATCAGCAGTATTGCAGACCAGACCAATCTTCTTGCATTAAATGCGGCAATTGAGGCCGCTCGAGCAGGTGACGCAGGAATGGGGTTTGCTGTGGTTGCCAATGAGGTAAAGACGCTTGCCCAGGACTCTCAGGGGTCAGCAGAAAATATTGCAAAGATCATCACCACCCTCCAGCGGCAATCTGAGAAGGCAGCTGCAGCCATGAATCAGGCAACATTAGAGGTTTCGAAAGGATCAGTTGCCATCACAGAGACAATAACGTACTTCCGCTCTATCGCTGATCAAACCGGGGAGATATCTATGCATATGACCGAAGTAGCCAGCCTGACTGAGGAAGAGGCAGCTGCCGTTGAAGAGATCACCGCAAGTGTATCAGAAGTGAAGACAATATCTGACGCCACCGCAAAGGAAGCACTCGGAGCATCAGCTGCTTCAGAAGAAGCAGCAGTTGCCCTGAAACAGATATCTGAAATGCAGGTGATCCTGGCACAGGCTGCAGTGAAGATCAAGGATTCCATGACACGACTCACAGGATGAACCATTTGCCAGCCGATCCGGCTGAAAGTTGACAATCAGAGGAGAGATATTGGGGAAACGCAGAAAACCCACGTCTTTTCTGATGGTACTGGTCAACAACCAGATATACCTGCCCCGTGCACTCCACCAACCCGGATAGAGATCCCGGAAATTGAGAGAGTCTCATGGATAATAACAATCCCTGACCTGAACGTCGCAAATCCCCGCATAAAGAGGTACTCCTTTTCGGGACCATGAACGAGGTGAATATCTGTTGCAGATCTCACTGCACTAAGTTACAGGAATTTGTGAAAAAAGTTATATATGGAGTTTTTCTACGTCGCTACCGGGAGATCTGGGTCTTCTCCATAATCACAGAAGTTATCCTCATCAAGGTCGCTAAAGAGTGGACATCCGGAGCAACTGCAATGAAACCCCTTCGGACAGGTTCCGGCAAGTGAATCTGCATCTGCCTGTGTATTCTCATCGATTAGGTTGAGGTTTCCCGAAGCATCGGTACTTATCTTCTTGACCTCACCTGTATTAACCAGCAGAGGATCCTGGCATCCATCTGTGCTTTTTGATGGCTGTGCACTGCTGACCATACTGGCAGCAAAACTTACAAGGCAGAATATCTGAATTATCAGAATGATATGATTTTTTTTCATTGTTGACTCCTATTGCATTAATCCTCTGGTCATCCTCCTCATCATACCCCTGAACTGGAACAGGTGGAGTGCTGCAAGGCCTGCCATGAGCAGTCCTGACCAGTCGTGAATATCAGTTATCAGTGCAAGGGGAACCTGACGATAGGTCAGACCCAGAGCAGTGATAAGACCCGGCCATTTTATTATACCGGTGATGACACAGATGATGGTGGCTATGAGGAGGAGAAGGGTCGTTACCTGAGTAACTGTCTTTCTCTTCATGATTCATCACGTATTTCAGTCTCTCGTTTCAAAGGATTTCCTGTGGAAACAGAACAGCCCGATGGATCCATCCATAGGACGTCCTTATTCATACGTTCTCTTCTCTATCGCCGTTTCTTCGGCGCATACTACCAGATAGGTGGTGGTGCTATATAAGAAACCACAATCCCTTTGGTTCCCCCTTTGAACCGTTTGGTTATCAGGGGCTGCCGGGTGGTGATATATCGACTGAGAATATTGATTCAAAAAAGACATCCGAGAACTCCCGTTGATCGCTTGGGATCTTAAGGCACATATATATCTCTGAAAAAATTCAGTATTAGTACGATTATGTCACCGGTCAGGCTGCCAGTCGGCATTCAGTCATTCGCTGAAGTTATTACCGGGGGGTATGCCTATGTTGATAAAACACCATTTCTTGCAACCCTGAATGATGCAGGGAAATTCTACTTTCTCTCAAGGCCCCGCCGGTTTGGAAAAAGCCTCCTTATTGATACCCTGGACTGTGCGTTTTCGGGCAGGCGTGATCTCTTCTCAGGTCTTTTTCTAGATACACCTGAATCAGGGTGGGACTGGAACAGCGAATATCCGGTTCTTCGGATCGACTGGTCAGTTTCCCCGGTCAGAACAATAGAGGAACTGAAGAACCGGATTCATGAAATCCTCAACTCCTGGGCACAAACATGGGGGTGTCTCCCACCGCAGACCTCGATAGGCGGAAAATTTGATTATATTGTCAGAACAATCCAGGCACGGACTGGGAAGCAGGTGGTGGTTCTCATTGACGAGTATGACAAACCAATTCTTGACACCCTCGAAGATCCGATTGTAGCCGCAGGGATGCGGGATCTGCTCAGAGATTTTTATAGCGCCCTCAAATCCCTGGATCCTTATCTCAAATTTGTGATGCTGACCGGGGTGTCTAAATTTGTGAAAACCGGTATATTCTCAGGACTGAATAACCTGGATGATATCACTCTCGATACCCGGTACTCGGCGATCTGCGGGTATACCCAGACCGATCTGGAGACCGTGTTTGCTGACCGGTTAGCCGGGTTTGATTCAGATCAGGTCAGAGCATGGTACAACGGGTACTCATGGACCGGAGAGACGGTCTATAATCCATTTGATATCCTCCTCCTCTTCTCAAAAGGGGTCTTCAGGCCGTACTGGTTTGAGAGCGGAACACCAACATTTCTGCTTAAACTCTGGCAGAACAGTCCACGACTCCCGGCAGAATACGATGGACTGATTGGGGGAGATGACCTGCTCGGTTCTTTTGATCCTGAATGTATCAGAACTGAAACCCTCCTCTTTCAGGCAGGATACCTGACGATAAAAACCTGGTCTTCTGATCCAGTCAGGGGGTTCAGGTGTGTTCTCGGGTACCCCAATATTGAAGTCAGAACCTCGCTTAATATTCTCTTCTCAGAATCCCTGCGAGGGCCCGGGTCCACTGACACCCGGGATCAACTCTATGATATCCTGGAGGCAGGGGATACCAGCCGGTTGCGTGAACTGATACATTCGCATTTTGCATCAATCCCGTATGAATGGTATAGAAGAAACCAGATATCAGAGTTTGAAGGATTTTATGCCAGTATCATATACACCTGGTTTGCCAGCCTCGGGTACGAGATCATCCCTGAAGATATGACGAACAAAGGGCGTATTGATCTCACCGTCAGGACCGGGACTGCGACCTGGATCTTTGAATTCAAAGTACTGGGATTAGATCGCAGCGGAGATACAAGCCCGCTTGATCAGATCCGGAGGAGGGGGTATGCAGAGAAGTACAAGGCTGATACCCGCACAATCTACGAGATTGGTATCGTCTTTGATCCGGAGAGCCGCAATGTTGAGCGATGGGAAGTGGGGGAAGGGATTAACGGGAGAGAGGGGAGCAGGTCCAAATGATGAGGAGGGATAAGAAAGGAAGACCGGATTCGGGTTGCTCAGTTTACATGATCTCCTTGCTACCATCAACATTACCATCTTGAGACCAAATATTGGTAAGGGTGCCAGAATTGAGATTTCCCTAGAGGATTCAGGAACGATAAAAGCCCATATAGGGAACACTATCTCAGCATTCAACCCCTTACCTGGCTATTCACTACAGACTATCGGAACGTGGATTGGATCTTCCCTCCTTTTTGCCTTGCCTCTTTGTGTACCCGTTGCAGATTCTTCCTTGAGAACGATACACATCCTGAGGACCTCACCCAGTATTGGTACCCAATGATTCCCAGGACAAGCACGATCAGGATGATAAGGGCATGTCCGCCATTTCCGGCGTTTGGGAGATCATACACAAGAATGTACCTGATCACCTCTGCAATTCCTGCTAAGAATAGAACCTCAATTACTAGCCGGTGAGTTCTGAAGAAGACTTCTATCGTTTCGAGAAGGGCTATCGCCGTCGCAGCATGAAAGAGAGCACTGTATATTTCCGGTGATGCATGAGAGAGTGATTCGGTTTTTATCGCAATAAATGCTGAATTCCCACTCTCAAAGAGAAGTGCTGCTGCAATGACGGTAAGAATTGCTGCACTAACAACATAGAGAGCTACCGGAAGGAACGCAAGAAGGGTACCAATCCGGGAGTGGTTGACATTATGATTCATAATTATTCCTGTGTATTGATGATGACTGAACGAAAATATTCGGTTCCAATGCTTGAAAAACCCGGGTTCGGGCTGCTATGGGGATCCAGGTCCCATACATCATCAACAACAGGAGTATATTGTACCGGATATCAGCAGACCAGCCGGTATCTCACGGATACGTCTCTTGAAAACCGGCACAGGGTTGTATAGTATCATTGCTGATCATTCCGTGTGCTCAATTCAGAAGCACCTCATTGAATAGTACCTCTGATAATAAACAGTCATTTAATGAGGCAACATTCTCCGATATGGTACATCGCCCCATTTTAGGATTAAAAAATTTCAATCGGAGAACCTTTGGCCTGAAGGGTATGGAGAGGCGGCCTGCTGCTTATTTCCCGTCCTTTTTTATGAACGTCCCGGCACGATATTCCTCAAATGCCTGCTGCAATTCACCTTCAGTGTTCATAACTATCGGCCCTCCCCATGCAACCGGTTCTTTGATCGGTTTTCCGGCGATCATCAGAAACCGCAACCCCGCATCACCGGCAACTGCAGAGATCTCATCTCCATCATCAAAGAGGAGAGCAGTCCGGTTTCCATACTGAGTAACCCCTGACGAGAAAAGACCAGACCCGGAAAAAACATACACAATCACTGTATGATCCCCGGACACCGGATATATGAACCGGGCACCAGGGCTGACTGTGATATCAAGATACAGCGGTTCGGCAACGATTCCCTGCACTGGCCCGGTAATTTCCCCGGCAGTCCCGGCGATCACCCGTACATGTACATCAGGAGAGAGCCTTACAACCGGTATTGTTGAGGCCTTCACCTCCTGGTACCGGGGATTCATCATCTTTGCTGATGCCGGAAGGTTCACCCAGAGCTGAAATCCCCCCATCTTCCCATCTACAGGCCTGGGCATCTCCTGATGAATGATCCCTGACCCGGCGGTCATCCATTGAACATCCCCTGGCCCGATAACCCCGGCATTGCCCATACTATCTCCGTGATCCACCTCCCCATCCAGCATATAGGTGACCGTCTCTATACCCCGGTGAGGGTGCCAGGGAAAGCCGGCAAGATAGTCATCAGGACGATCACCCCTGAAGTCATCAAGCATAAGAAATGGATCCAGACGAGGTACCTGTGAATAGCCAAAGGCACGATGGAGCAGAACCCCTGCCCCTTCCCGGGTTGGCCTGGCGTGAAATACCTCTCTGATCCCTCGAAGAGTCTCCATAAAAGAGGATTAATCCCAGAGAGGATAAACTTTATCGTAAGTTATACTAATCTGAATTTATGCAATAACTTTTGCTGCCCTTCCACAAGACTATAGATCTCACTGGTCCGGGCAGTAATCTCTTCAGTTGCAGCACTCGTCTCTTCAGACAATGCTGAGAGATCATCCATAATATTTGAGTCATCCTGAACCGTGGCCATGAGACTGGTCACACTCGAAGTAACATTGTTTGTTGCAATCGCCTGCCCTTCAGTCGCCTGGGAGATGTCAACAATATGAGTCGCTGAAACCTTCACATCACTGACCATCCTGGTCAGAGCTTCAGTTGTTGCATGGACACTCGCAATACCATCAATGATCTCCTTATACGCCTCTTTCATAGCCTGTGAAGTCCGATCACTTCCAGCAAGAAGGCTGGCAATCGATTCTTCAATACTCTGCGTAGCCCCACGGGATTCTCCGGCAAGGTTCTTTACCTCACCGGCAACTACCGCGAACCCTCTGCCCAACTCCCCTGCCCGGGCGGCCTCAATAGCAGCATTGAGGGCGAGAAGATTGGTCTGGTTTGCGATATCAGTGATCAGCTTCACAATCTTTTTTATCTCCTGCATACCACTGTGAAGAGACTCTATCTCACGAACCGCAGTCTGGGTAATCTTCTCAACTGCATTCATCTTGGCTATCGTAGCATCACCAGTTCTCACCGCATTATCTCCGACTTCAGCAACCCGTACTGAGACATCTCTCACCTCCTGAGATGTGCTGGCTATCTCCTCTATCGAAGAACTGAGGTCTGATATCTGTCTGCTCACATTCTCAAGATCTTCAAGCTGACGTTTGAGCCCTTCAGCAGTATGGATTGCAATCTCTGCCACATGATTAGAACCTCCTGCAAGATCGGCAGTACCCCGGGTAATATCAGATACTGCAGAATCGATCATTTTGCCACTCATTGAGATCTCCAGGAGCATCTTTTTCAGATTCTCAATAGTCCGATTCAGATCCGTTTTCAGAGTGGAGAGGGGATCCTCAGGATAAGTCGCTACAAGAGTAGTAAAATCACCATTAGCCAGGAGCATAAGACAGGAGCCAACTTCGTCTGCACTTTTGGTAAGGAGTTCTGCATTCTTATGAGCCTCATCCATCAGGTCAACCACCTCGGTCAATTCGTTGTATATCAGGAAGAGATCACTGATCTCACCTGAAGAGTTAAAAAAAGGAATATAATAGCGATCCACGACATGTCTCCCTGATGAAGAGACAAAGATTCCTCTTCCGGTGGTGGCCTCTTTAAGCCTGATAGCATCTGCTGCAGTCTGGCCTGATTCACTCAGGTATTCAAGCATATTTTTCGCTTTAAAATCCCGGAAATCCATACCGATAAGCCGATCCCGCGGATACCCAACAAGAGAGCAGAACGAATCATTGAGATCAATAATCCTCATGTCCAGATCAAGGATGATCTGAGCCACATGACTCTTCTCAAACATCGTATGATACAGGGTAACTTCTTCTATGCGTTCAACCAGAGCAGTGGTCTCTTCATAGATGATATACCACTTTTTTAGTTCCCCTTTATCATCAAAAAAGGGAATGATATTTCGCTTAACGATATGTTTCCCGTTTGAGGCGATCCAACAGACATCAGCAGTTACCGGCTTTCTGAGGGCAAGTGCATCAGCCAGAGTCTGCCCTTCCTCATAGAGATACTCCAGCATCTTTTTTCCTTTAAAATCCCTGAAGTCCATGGAGAGAAGACGCTCCCGGGGGTATCCCACAACAGAGCAGAAAGAATGGTTAAGATCCAGAATGGTAAAATTCGGATCCAGGATCACCTGGGCAACCTGGCTTGTCTCAAACAGTGAATGATATAATTTGATCTCTTCCATCCGATCCATAATTTCGGTCATGTCATAATTGATGAGAAATATATTCTGAACCTTATGATCTGACCCGATGAAGGGGATGATATGACGATTAATGGTATGTTTTCCTGAAGGAGACAGGATAGTAACCTGAGCACTTCCCGATTCTTTGCCTGCAAGGGCATCAGATATCGACATCCCCTCTTCAGCAAGGTACGTAATCATGTGCTTTGATTTCAGATCCCGAAAGTCAATACCCTGAAGGTCTTCACGAGAGTATCCCACCAGCGTACTGAATGCCTTGTTCACATCAGTGACTCCATGGTCAGGATTCAGGATGACCTGAGGGACATCACTCTGCTCAAAAAGGGATCGGTAGAGACGAACCTCATCTATATGACTAACCAGAGTGGTAACATCATCATAAATAACCAGAACGCCTTTTAAATCTCCTTCAGGAGAATATGAGGGAATATAATGACGCCGAACCTTCCTGGTTCCTGACCTTGTGAGGATAGTTGCACGACCACTGACCTTCTTCTTATCCCGCAATGCATCCTCAAGAGTTCCTCCAGTCTCATGCATCGTTCTCATGCCGGTCAGGGTATTGAGATCAGAGAACTTATTTCCCTGAATCACCCCCCCATGATAATCAACAAGCGAAAGAAAGGCTGCATTTGCATGGATGATAGATAAATCTGAGTTCAGTACGATCTGACCGACCGGACTCTCCTGTATTACATCCTGATAAAATTTAATATCTGGCATGTGAATCTCTGTTGAATTAAGAAACCCTATAATTATTTGAAGATATTCTCAAGCTCCAACAATATTCAGATACCTCTGAACCTAATAACCTGAGAAGGAGAGAGAAGAGCCAGAAGGGAATACTGCCTCTCTGCATTAATGATATGCCAAAAACATTTGAAATCACCATCCTGGGATGCGACTGCCCGGTCTGTGATCTGCTTGACCGGCATGTGCGGGAAGCTGCGTCAAATATGAAGATTGATGCAATGATCTCCCATACCTGTGAAGAGGAACAGGTAAAAAAATATGATATCAGAAAACTTCCTGCCCTCATCATCAACGGGAGGCTGGAGATAGAAGGTCAGCTCCCCAGTATCTTTGAAATCGAGGATATGATCACTCAGAGGTAACCATTGAGATCAAAACCCTGCGGGGAGTATCCCCGTGGTCAGGTCTGGACCGGCTCATAGGAGCCACCAGGGCTGAGTACCATAACCTTCAGATCAGTTGTCCGCTCTATCGCAGATCTGAATGCCTCTGCATCCTGCACAATCCGGGGTGTCGTGTTGTAGTGGATTGGAATGACCACCGGTGCACCGATGAACTCAGCTGCTATCATCGCTTCACGTGGTCCCATCGTATACCTGCCACCAATTGGGAGCAGGGCGACATCCGGATTATAGATCTCTCCAATCAGGCGCATATCCCCAAACAGTCCTGTATCACCGGCATGATACACACAGATTCCGTCCATGGTGATCAGATACCCGGCAGCTGCACCGCCATACACCCCGATACCCGCATCCTCTATCCAGGATGAATGAAGCGCCTGGGTCATGGTAAATGTCACTCCCTGGACCGTAATGGTCCCGCCAATGTTCATCGGTTCAACAGAGAGGCCCTTTCCTTTCAGATAGTGGGAAAGTTCATTCATCGCAACAGTAACTGCCGAGAGTTCCAGGGTGACCCCGAGGTGGTCTGCGTGCGCATGAGTGACAGCAACGATATCAGGCCTGCAGGTGATCTGCGTGGTAGGGACGTAGGGATCAATCAGAACCGTGCGGGAACCCTCAAGGAGCACACATGAGTGCCCAAGCCAGGTAATTCTCATAAAAAAGGTTCAGGTAATATCGATCAGTTCAGCCTCAGTGATATCAATAGACTCACCAAACGCATCCTTGGTCGCACTCGCGGTCATCTGTTCTGTCAGATCCCGATCTTCCATTACATCCTTCACCCGCTCAAGATACCGATCCATGTCATGGTCAACCATCGCCTCAAGGACATGGCGGTACTCTCGCAGGGTAGACGGGCTGATCCCAAGTTGCTCACTGATATCCTTCATCGTTGTTCCGGAGGTCATCAGTTCTTCCATCTTAAACCGGTCAAATGGCATCTTGAAATCCAGCTCACGGAAGAGTTTCATTCTCACCCGTGCCCTGGCAACCGTCTTTGAGAGTTTTTCATCACCGAGTTCACGGGCAATCTCGGTGTCATTCTTTCCGGCATGATATGCACAGATGAGCTTGGCAAGTTGGATCGGACGAAGCTTTGTCTTAAAGATCCCCTGGTCCAGCAGTTCCCGCATGATGAGTGCGATCTCACGCTCAACCGCATCGCTATCACGAAGGGTGCCGTGGATCTTCTTCATCGGCTCCACGATCTTCGTGTTGCCAGTCATATGAGCAAACAGCTGAAGGAGCTGTTCTTTTTTCTGAAGGTCTTCAGCCATGAGGAATCACACAAAGTTCCGGATACCGATATAGAGGCAACTGAAATTATTTAAGTTTGTTGGAATTATCGAGAAAAATGACAGAGAAGCCTTATACGCTGAGTGATGATACCGAATAAACCGCATACCGTGAATGCCTATACCTCCGCGATCCCGCATGTCAGAACCTCCTGTTCACCGACCTGCCATAGCTACACCAGCCCGGAATCTATATGCCCCCATTTTACCTATAAGTAAAGATATTTCCATATTCGAGGTGTCTTCGCGGTGGTCCCTGAAACAATACAGAATTCCCCAGCCCCAGTATCAGATATCTATGATCAGGTCATTGATGTAGCCCGGCGTCGCGGGTTTGTATGGCCTTCATCCGAGTGTTACGGCTCTGTAGCCGGGTTTATTGACTATGGGCCGCTTGGCACGCTTCTCAAGCGCAGAATAGAGAATCTCTGGCGGCAGTTTTACGTTATCACAGAAGGGTATTACGAGATCGAATGCCCCACGATCGGCCAGGAGGCTATTTATCTCGCTTCTGGTCACGTAAAAGGATTTGCTGACAAGATGTGCCAGTGCCCTGCCTGTCAAGAGTATCTCCGGGCAGACCATGTTGCAGAAGCGCATAATGTGAAAGACGCATCAGTGCTGAGTGCCGCAGATCTCCAGAAGGCAATCACCGGACTTCCCTGTTCGGCCTGCGGGGAGAAACTGGAGAATATCGAGGTGTTTGCCTTTAACCTCATGTTCCAGACCACTATCGGACCTGGATCCCAGCGAACCGGATATCTCAGGCCTGAAACTGCTCAAGGGATCTTTGTTGACTTTGGAAGACTCCTCAGGTTCTACCGAGACCGGCTCCCATTCGGTACTGTCCAGATTGGCAAATCGTACCGCAATGAGATATCACCCCGGCAGGGGATGATTCGTCTCAGAGAGTTCACCCAGGCAGAAGCCGAAATATTTGTCCATCCTGAAGAGAAAAACCACCCAAACTTCTCACGATATGCTGAATATTCATTCCCTCTCTTCTCATCAGACCAGCAGCAGGCAGGTGGTGAAGCAAAGACATACTCAATGAAAGATGCAGTTACCCAGGGGATCATCGCCAATGAGTATGTGGCATACTATCTTGCTCTCACCCATGATCTTCTGACCACCATCGGAGTCAAACCAGAAAAACTCAGATTCAGACAGCATCTCCCAGATGAACGTGCCCATTATGCTGAAGACTGCTGGGATGCTGAGATCAGATCAGAACGATTTGGCTGGGTCGAGACCGTCGGGATTGCAGACCGGACTGACTATGACCTGAATGCACATGCTGAACAGAGCGGAGATGCGTTCACGGTCTACATCCAGTTTGCTGAACCAAAACGTGAACGGCGACGGACCATCAGGACCAATATGGGAGTACTCGGACCACAGTACCGGGGGAAAGCAAAGGCTATCGCTGATGCACTGGAGACCGCAACACCAGGACCTGATGGGGCCACGGTTACCGTTGACGGGACCGAGTACTTTGTCCCCGCAGATCTCTTCGAAATAACCGAGGAAGAGGTTGATGTCAGGGGTATCGATATCAGGCCTCATGTGATAGAACCGAGTTATGGAATCGATCGTATGATCTACGCAGTCCTTGAACATTCCTACGAAGAGGAGGATGTGGAAGGGGAAGTGCGTAAGGTGATGCGATTCCCGGCCCGGATAGCACCGGTGCAGGTTGCCATCCTGCCTCTGATGACCAGGGACGGCCTTGACACCCTCGCCAAAGAGATTGTAAAGACTCTCCACACTCATGAGATCCTCGCAGAATACGATGATTCTGGTGCGATTGGACGACGATATCGCAGGCAGGACGAAGTAGGAACCCCGTTTGCGGTCACAATTGACTATACTACAAAAGAGGACCAGACCGTAACTCTTCGGGACCGGGACAGTATGAAACAGATCAGAGTCAGAATCGATGAGCTTCCCCTGCTGATCATCAGTCTTATCAAAGGCATCAAAACCTTCGCTGATATCGCCTGATGGATTATATCAGCCATCCCCTTATCGCTGAGAACCGAGTCGAGAAACGAGAGTACCAGTTCTCTATCGCGATGCGGGTACTTGACGGGAATACTCTGGTTGTCATCCCGACCGGTCTTGGGAAGACGGCCATCGCACTTATTGTCGCGGCATCACGATTATACAGCACCGGTGGAAAGGTGCTCATGCTTGCTCCGACAAAACCCCTGGTCGAGCAGCATCTTCGCTATTTTCAGTCATTGCTTACCCTTCCTGGTGGAACAGAAGGAAAATGTGTCCTCTTCACCGGAGAATCTGCCCCTGATATCAGAACCGCTGAATGGGACAATTCTACGGTCATCATTGCTACTCCCCAGGTGATCAAGAATGATCTGATCGCAGGCCGGTACTCACTCCGCGATGTCACCCTCCTGGTGGTGGATGAAGCACACCGGGCAGTCGGGAACTATGCCTATGTCTTTCTTGCAACCCGGTACATGGAGACCGCATCAAACCCCCTCATCCTTGCGATGACCGCCTCCCCGGGGGGAAACCAGGAGAAAGTATCTGATATCGTCACCAATCTGCAGATCCGCGGTGTTGAGACCAGGAGTGATGAAGATCCAGATGTCAAACCATATATTCATGACAAGGAGTTTGAGATCATCCATGTCAATCTCCCTGATGAACTGAAATCCGCTCTTGATGATCTCTACTCACTCATTGATGACAGGCTCGGCCAGCTCAAAGAGCTGGGTCTCCCTGCACCAGACCGAAAAAACCTCTCGATGAAGGCACTACAGGAGCTGAGTGCCCTCATACAGCAACGGATCGCTGAGCGGGATGGCAGCGGGTTTGTTGCAGCAAGCATTCACGCAGAGTGTATGAAGCTGAGGCATGCCGTCAGTCTGGCAGAATCACAGGGGAGTATGGTCCTCAGGGGATACCTGCAGAAACTGGAAGCTGAAGGATTAACTGCCGGAGGGTCAAAGGCAAGTAAGCGGATTGCAGAAGACATCAGATTCAGACGCCTGCTTGATACAGCAAACGGATGGGAAGAAGAGGTCCACCCTAAGCTGCTGATGCTTCCCGGCCTCGTTGAACAACTCCTGCTTGAGCATCCGGAGAGCAGGGTGATGATCTTTGCAACCTACCGGGATACGGTAAAGATGATCGTCGATACCCTGCAGGCAAGGGGGATCCCTGCAGAACGGTTTGTTGGTCAGGCTACGAAGGATAGCGAGAAAGGACTGTCGCAGAAGAAGCAGATCGCTGCCCTGAAACGGTTTCGGGAGGGTGAGTTCATGGTTCTGGTTGCGACCTCAGTAGGCGAAGAAGGACTCGATATCCCATCAACTGATGTGGTGATCTTCTATGAGCCGGTCCCGTCTGAAGTCAGAAGCATCCAGCGTAAGGGCAGGACCGGTCGCCATGGAGCCGGGAGAATCATCGTGATGATCACCCGGAACACCTCTGACGAGTTCTTCAGATTTGTCTCACAGAACCGTGAGAAGGCGATGGCAAAACAGATGGGAAGACTAGGCAGGAGGGCAACCAATGAAGCACAGGCAGCACTTACGAGAAGCCCTGAGGATGCAGCACGCGATCGGGCAGCCCAGGAAGAGGCCTTCAGTGGTCCCGAGGTGGTAGTTGATGATCGTGAACTGGTCTCAAAGGTTGCAGAATGCCTTGCATCTGCCGGTGCAAAGATATCCCTTGAGCGACTTCTTTTCGGAGATTACCGGATCGGCGATCGGATCCTGGTCGAGCGTAAGACCTCACGTGATTTTGTCGATACCCTGATAGAACGCGATCTCCTGGGACAGATCAGACAGATGGCAGGTAACTGCCTGAAACCTGTGTTGATTATCGAGGGAGGAGACCTATATGGTCAGCGCGACATTCACCCCAATGCCATCAGAGGCGCACTCGCAGCAATTGGAATCAACTTCGGGGTGACCATCTTCACCAGCGAAGGGCCACAGGAGACCGCTGACATTCTGATGGTACTTGCCAGACGGGAGTCAGATGAAGGGAGTCAGGAGCGTGGCCCGGCACAAAAGCGGGTGTATGAAGGAAACACAGAAGCACAGGAGGCTATCATTGCTGCGTTCCCTGAAATCGGGCTTAAACATGCCCGGTCTCTCCTTGAAGCATTTGGATCCCTCCAGGCGGTGATTGATGCTGAAAAAGAGGATCTCCAACAGGTAGCTGGAATAGGTGCAAAAAAAGCAGAGCGGATTTATGAACTCTCCCGGCTCCCTTACCGGTAAGAGATTCGCGCCCATGCTTCTGCCCCTGCCTGGACAGCCTGCATCAGTTCCAGGGCACGCCGTGAATCGCCTTCATCCCGTACCTGTGACAGTAAATTCCGGATAGTCAGGTCAAATTCAGCTTGAAGAGGACTGTCCATATCACAGCAGCGCATATTTCCAGGTACATCCAATTTACGCGAAGAATCGTCGGCTTTTTTCTGTGGCGACTGTATTGCAGCCGTCACCGTGGCTTCATTCTCCTGCTCCTGATTCTCAAGACAGACTGCACAGAAGGTGTTCCCTTTATACTCAAAGAGGGGCGAACTACACGTGTTACAGGTCTTTGCAAGCATCTTACCCCCTTTCAGAAGATACTCGGCCATAATCTCGTCAGGTTTCCTCATTGTGATCTTTCCATTACTGTTTTATGGGGTACAGTAAGTAATTATAAGGAAAGGGTACACCCGGTGATATCATGCCAACTCCTGAACAGACAGTAGATAACTGCATACAGATGCTTTCCGCCATCATTGATGACGGTGCAATACCGCGAAATATCAGGCGGGTTGCTGACGAGACTCGAGCGCTTCTCCAGAATCAGGATAAACAGCTGGGTCTTCGTGCAGCAGAAGCAATATCAAAGATTGATGAGATAAGCAACGACTCAAACATGCCAGTATATGCACGAACACGGGTCTGGGAACTGGTCTCGAACCTTGAGACGATTCCATTCGACTGATACGTACATTCACTTATTAGCAATATCGAGACAGAATCGGTTATAATTCTGCAGTGGAGAAACCGGGGATCTCTCCCTGTGGTTAATTATTCCGATCTTTGTTTTACCTGATGGTTATTACTCTTCTTTTCTGATGATAAATGATGAGATCAGAATTGTATCAGAGAAAGGAGTCGGAACAACCAAAATCAGTTCTATTGAACTTTTTTGGGCACGACCTCTCTTCATCCAAAAAAGAGATCATCCACTCACTCCCCAATCACTGTACCCATCACCGTGCGGTCCCGCCTTGCCCGGGTATCCAGCTCAAGGAGCACAATCTGTTGCCAGGTACCGATCACCATCTGCCCATCCATCACGGGCACGGTGAGTGATGGCCCTACAAGAGCCGCTTTCACATGGGACCGACCATTTCCATCACCCCACCGGGTATCATGAGCATACTCCTGATCAGAAGGAGCAAGAACAGAAAGAGCCCGACTCAGATCCTTTAGAACCCCAGGCTCATACTCAATAGTCGTAACTGCCGCCGTTGATCCGGTGACAAATACCGAACAAAGACCATTCCTGATGCCCGATTCTATGATCAGATCAGTCACCCTGCCGGTGAGATTAATAATATCACCTTCTCCTGAAGTCGGGCAGGAGAGAGCCTTTTGAAGTATACGAGACATAATGTCTCAATAGACTACAGAGCAAAAAAAGTGGTTGTATCAGGAGAGGAAAGACTCCAGATAATACCTTTTAATCCAGCTTTCTGATAACCTTATTTGCAATCTTCAGAGCGCAGTAATCCCCGCACATGGTGCATGCCTCTGTATCGGCAGGCATCCGTTCTGATCTGACCTTGCGTGCACGTTCCGGGTTTATCGCAAGACTGTACTGAGCTTCCCAGTCAAGATCCCGCCGTGCATGCCCCATCGCAAGATCCTGATCCCGCTTCTTCAGCTTGATCATATCCCCGACATGGGCCGCAATCCGGCTGCTCATAACACCCTCGTACACATCCTCAACGTTGGGAAGAGCGAGGTGCTCAGCGGGGGTCACATAGCAGATAAAGTCAGCACCATATGAAGATGACATGGCTGCGCCGATGGCAGCGACCCGGTCATCATATCCGGGAGCAATATCAGTTACAATCGGACCGAGCATATAGAACGGCTTGTTTCCTGACATCCGCTTCATCAGTTTCACATTTGTCTCGATCTCGTCAAGTGGAACGTGTCCGGGCCCCTCAACAATCACCTGAATGCCCTGCTCATGGGCCTTGTCCCCAAGTTCTGCATTGATGATCAATTCCTGGATCTGGGCCCGGTCGGTTGCGTCATGAACAGCACCGGCACGCATTCCATTCCCTGTCGAGAGGGTAACCTCATGCTCCTTGAGGATCTCACAGAGGTAATCGAACTCAGAGAACAACGGATTCTCTTTGTCATTATGGAGCATCCAGGCGGTCATAAATGCCCCACCCCGGGAACAGAGACCACCATGACGACCCTGCCTCTGAAGCCGTTCGAGCGTGATCCGATTGATTCCGGTATGGATCGCCATAAAGTTGGTCCCCAGCTTTGCCTGCTCGGCGGTGATCCTGAAGAGATCATCCTCACGCATGTGAATGACTGCTCCATCCTTGCGTGCTGCTTCTATGAAGGCCTGGTAGAGGGGGACAGACCCGACTGAAAGATCCGTCGCTTCAATGACCCGTCTTCTAACCTCATAGAAGTCACCACCGGTCGAGAGCTCCATCAGCGTATCTGCTCCGGCACGTGCGCCGGCCTTGGCTTTCTCAACCTCCATATCGATATCAACAATATCTGAGGAAGTTCCGATAGAACAGTTCACTTTAGTGCGAAGACCCTCACCAATACCACAGGCTTTCACCTTTCTGTAGGGGGAGATTGGGATTACAATATGCCCATTCGCCACGCTGCGACGGATAAAATCTTCTGTGACACCTTCCTGAGCTGCAACAGCCTTCATCTCTTCAGTAATGATGCCCTTTCGTGCATCTTCGACTATCGACATGTCCTATAAGGTCAGTAAGAAGATAGATAAAGCCTCGGTTTTAGAAAAGAGGACTACAATTTCTTTTCCCGGAAAACAAGTAAACTTGCGCAGAGTATAGATCTGAACAATCATCCCACCTCCCCTGGATGAGGGAGATCATGTGAGATATGGCATTTGTATGAAAACAGTGATGAAACGAAGGGACCAATGATATACCGCAGTGGCAGATTCCATCCTCATCAACTTTGGCGGGTTTGTCCCGCTCAGCACCGTAGACTGGCGAGGCAGGTCAGTATGTGTCGTATTCTTCAGAGGTTGTCCGCTGCGATGTTGGTACTGTCAGAACACCAATATCCAGTCAGGAACAGACCTGCAGGACTGCGACGGGATCCTGAAGATGATCCGAGGAGCAGGGCTCCTTATCAGCGGAGTCGTCTTTTCAGGAGGAGAAGCAACAATGCAGCCGGAAGCTCTCATATACCTTGCCAGGAAAGCCAGGGAGATGGGTCTTGCTACCGGTCTCCATACGAATGGAGTATATCCACAGACCATCGCGGCTCTGATCAAGGAACAGATCATAGATCTTATTGCCCTTGATATGAAACCGGAATGGAATCTCAATACCGTAAGGGGAAAGGAACGGGCACTGGTGACAGAAGTTACCCAATCCCTGGATATCTGCACCCAGGCATTCGGGGATGGAACACTTCCCGGAATTGAAGTGGTTCTGACATTGTTTCCAAACAGTTCAGAACAGATAGAGGCGATCATTCCCCAGGTGCCACCTGATGTGGATGTTGTATTAGTGCAGGGAGAACTCATCGGAGTGCGCCCTTTGCCAAGGGAGGAACTGGTTAAAATCGGGGACCGGTTCGGCCGGCCGGTCAGAATTAGAACCAGGGAAGAGGGAGAGACATGGTATGAAGGTAATAGGAATAGTAGGGATGCCGGGATCAGGGAAAGGTGAATTTTCAGCAGTTGCCAAAGAACTGGGGATTCCGGTTGTGGTTATGGGGGATGTCATCAGATCTGAAGTCGAGAAGGCTGGCCTGCCACCCGTTGATGCAAGTATGGGTATTGTCGCGCGAAGACTTCGCGAAGAACTGGGTATGGCTGCAATCGCAATCGTATGCATCCCGGTTATCGAGGCCCAGGAGGGAGATACGATCCTGATCGATGGTATCAGAGGAGATGCAGAGGTCAAAGAATTTTCAGAACGGTTCCCTGAGTTCACGCTCATCGCGATAGATTCATCTCTGGAAACCAGATTCTCCCGTCTGTCAGCGCGGGGGAGATCAGATGACCTTGCCACCTTAAGTGAATTAATCTCCAGGGACGAACGAGAGTCCTCATTCGGGCTGGTATCAGCAATGAACCTGGCAACAATCAGGGTCGAAAATAATGGAGCCCTGGAGGAGTACAGAGAAAAAGTGCAAAAAAACCTGTCCACAATCAGCAGGAGAGCGTAACCGTGGAGTTATACTTCGGTTCATCGGCTAAGGTCTGGGAAGATATCTCCTGGATTTATGGGATTGAGGATGCAGGATATACCGGATGGGAAGTCTGTGCAGATGGAAAATACCATTTTAGCCGACCAGATCAGTATCGCAACGTCATCGAGACCCTTGCAACAACAAACCTGAAGGTAACGGTCCATGCCCCGTACGGCGATCTTAATCCGGCTGCAATCAATGAGCCTATATGGAAGGAGACGGTTAGACAGATCTCTGAATGTATCATCAAAGCATCTGAGATCACCAGCAGGGTGACCATCCACCCGGGATACTTCTCCTGCACTGGAAAACTCGTTCCAGGGAAGATATGGGAGCTCCAGAAAGAAGCATTACGAGTATTTGGCCGAACCGGACAGGAATGCGGAGTTGTTCCCTGTATAGAAAATATGCCGGGAATACCTGACTTCCTCTGCCAGTACCCTGAAGAGATACTGGGACTAATCGAGGGGATTGAGGGTATCGGGCTGACTATCGACTTCGGGCATGCCAATACCATAGGGAAGGTGGATGCATTTCGTAAATATCTCAGCGAAGCCTCACATGTCCACATCCATGACAATAAGGGAAAATCAGATGAACATCTTCCCATTGGGGCAGGCACTATTGACTGGAAGTCCTTATCCCGGGATCTTAGTTCACAATACAACGGGGTGATCGTCGTCGAGGGGCGATCAATTCCTGAAGCAAAACTGTCTATGCAGCAGATCAGGGGGTGGACCTCATAGCCGGCGAAACATTGCAGGTTTTCTTCCTAGGGACTTCCGGAGCACTCCCGACGATATCGAGAAACCTCCCCTGCCTGCTTCTGAAATGGGGATCCCATGATTTCCTTTTTGACTGTGGGGAGGGAGCCCAGCGACAGATGATGAAAGCAAGGGCCGGGTTCTCGTTTGAATCAATTTTTGTGACCCACTGGCATGCAGATCATTTTCTTGGGATCATAGGTCTCCTGCAGACCATGTCATTCTCAGGGAGAACAGAACCTCTTGCTATCTATGGTCCTGATATTGTGCATGAGATAGTTGCTGATATGAAGCAGATCTGCAGGAGCAGGATCAAATTTCCGGTCGAAGCCGCCAGGGTCAGACCGGGGGATATCATCACATGCGCAGGGTACAAAATCCATGCATTTGCAACTGATCATGGAATTCCCGGAGTCGGATATATGTTCGAAGAAGATGACCGGCCAGGACGGTTCAACCGGGAACAGGCGATTGAACTTGGTATCAAACCAGGCCCGCTCTTTGGAAGGCTCCAACGGGGAGAGACTGTTACCCTGATTGTCGATGGCCAGGAACGGCGTATAACCCCGGATATGGTGATGGGTAATCGCAGGCCAGGTCGAAAGGTAATCTACACCGGAGATACCCGTCCAATTCCATCAGAACTCGGCAGTATCGGTCATGATGCTGATCTCCTGATTCATGATTCTACTTTTGACAACAACGAACTGGAACGGGCACGCGAATTCATGCATTCCACTGCGGGAGAAGCAGGACAGGTTGCCAGAATGCTTAATGTCAGGCAACTAGCTCTCTTCCATATCAGCACCCGCTATACCTCGGCAGATAAACATCTTGAAGATGCAATGGCTGTGTTTTCAGGAACAATATCAGCACCTGATGATCTGGCAATGATAGACATTCCGTTCAGGGACTAAGATCAGGCCCCGGATGCGGTAACAGAAACTCCCGAATGATCTTCAGGGTAAGGAAACATTAGGGAGATTATTACCTACATTGCTACAAAGTAGAGAGACCTGATATAGTTGAAGAATGTAAACTTCTCCAGCTATCCTTCGTCGCTCATCTGATAGTGGGCACGTTTAGAAGGTTTTTCGTACTATTTCGAAGGATAGGGCCGGGGCCGATCATTCGGACCTTCAGGCCAGGCCATGTACCGGGCGCCAGAGCGATCGGTGCAGGCTGATCCATGGTGACCAGCATGCCAAAAGGAACAGAAACAATAATTTATAGCCTGGGAGACGGGTGCAGCCTGACCGATCTGGTAGTCGGGAAGATCTATGCCGGCACTGTCCAGGGATTCGCCACGTTCGGTACCTTTGTATACCTGAACAGTTCGACGAAGGGCCTCATCCATAAGAGCAATATGCTGACCACCCACCAGGAAGGCGACTCAATCCAGGTCAGAGTCGGCAATATCAGGGATAATGGGAATCTGGATCTTGAAGAGGTTATCATCACCTCTTATCAGATCCAGCCGGTGGTCTGCAAACGAAAGAATGTACCTCTGGGTGAACTCAGATCAAAGATCGGACGCAGAGTGACGGTTGAGTGTGTTGTAGCCCAGGTCAAACAGACATCAGGCCCAACCATCTTTACCCTGGTAGACGAGACCGGTAGCGAGAATGCTGCAGGATTTGTCGAAGCCGGAAAGAGGGCATTTCCTGAAGCAGATCAGGGGAATGTAGTCAGGGCATCAGGAGAGGTCATGCAACGGGGAGGTCAGGTCCAGGTTGAACTTCATAGTATGACCGTCCTATCCGGGGCTGAAGCATCCGAGGTCCATGCACGGATAGAAAAAGCCCTTGATGAACGGGCTGAACCAGCAGAGATCCCCCTGCTTGTTGAGAGTGAAGTCCTCGAAAAACTTCGTCCCGCAATGCGAAAGATTGCCAGAATAATAAGGCGTGCAGTCTTTACCGCCCAGCCAATCCTGCTGAGACACCATGCTGACGCAGATGGAATATGCTCAGCTGTATCTATTGAACAGGCAGTCATCTCACTCATCAATGAATCAGGCGGTGACTATGACGCAGACTACTACCTCTTCAAACGGGCACCATCAAAAGCTCCCTTCTATGAGATAGAGGATATCGTCAGAGACCTTGATTATGCAACCCGTGACTGCATCAGATTCGGACAGAAGATGCCACTGGTGCTTCTGACTGATAATGGATCCACCGAGGAAGACCTGCCAGCCATGAAGATGGCAAAAGTCTACGGAATCCCCATGATCGTCTTTGATCATCACCACCCGGATGAGATCGTTGACGAGTATCTGCAGGCTCATGTCAATCCATACCATGTCGGGGGAGACTATGGCGTCACGGCAGGTATGCTGGGAACCGAGATCGCCCGTCTTATCAGTCCACGGGTTGATCAGCAGATTCGGCATCTCGCCGCAATTGCCGGTGTTGCAGATCGGAGTGAAGCTCCTGAACGTCACCGATACCTGAAATTATCTGAAAACCGGTTCTCAGAAGAGGATTGCAAACGCATAGCACTTGCTCTTGATTATATCCAGTTTTATCTCAGATTTAATGACGGGAAAGAGCTTATCAAGGACATACTGGACCTGAATGGAAACCATCAGAAACATCTGGAGATGGTGGCCCTTCTTGAGCAGGAAGCGAACACTGCCATCAGCGAGCAGGTCAAAACCTGCATGCCCCATGTTGTGCATGAGATACTGAGCAGTGGCGCGCATCTCTTTACGATCGATGTCGAGATTCATGCCCATAAGTTCACGTTCCCACCCCCGGGCAAGACCTGTGGTGAGGTGCATGATCGGCTCTGTCAGCAGTATGCCGGAAAGCCGGTGGTCACCCTGGGATTCGGGCCTGATTTTGTGGTCCTCAGATCACGCGGTGTCATGATGAATATCCCAAAAATGGTTCGTGAACTGCGCGACCTGCTCCCCGGTGCAGGCGTAAATGGTGGAGGCCACCTGGTTGTCGGGAGTATCAAATTTGTTGAAGGAATGAGAAGTGAAGTGACAGCACAGCTAACCGAAAAGATCTCAGAATACCCGGTCATCTGATAACCAGAAAAATATCCATATAATCTGATGAATTGACATGATAGATCGTGCACAATTCACCACATTTATATGGATGAACCTGCATGTCTTATGTACGCTGATGGGAGTTGGATAATGCCATCGCATACACGCTTGAGAGATAAGTACAATGAGACGCAATCGCGTCTTATTACCTATCTCCGGAATGGACTAGGGACAGGCAGACATTACTTTAAGTCGAAATATATCGCAAAGGATCTCGGTCTGTCCTCCAAAGAAGTAGGCACCAATATGGCAATTCTGGCAGAGATCTGCCAGGAGATCTCCATAGTCAGGTGGAGCTATTCAAACAGCACCACCTGGATGGTTCAGCCTGCAAAGCTCTAAACCTTTTTTAGCCTAATCAGTTTGTTACATGAAGACGATAGTCTCTTTTGAATCGCCTCTTGAGTTTGTCGCTGATATTACTGAAGAGAAAGACTGCCTGATGTCACAGGACAATACCCAGAACAACCCGGGAGCCCTCTGGTTCAACATTGATGTTCCCAAAGGTCATGGCCTTATTCCTGGAGACCGGGTGAGGATCACCGTAGAAAAACTCTGACAGCACCCATCTTCTGGAGACGAGTCAGGAGAGCGGCATGAAGAATTACCCTATACATTCCATAGAAGACTCTCCGACCTTATCCATTGTACTGAGAAGAAAAGAAGTACAGGAGATATTTCTTCTCATTATTGCTCATTTTATCGCGAATTTTCTCTTTATCAGAAAGTATTCGTTCTACAGTGATGACTGGAGCGCAATCGTTGTATCTCCTGATGCGCATACCCCATACCTGACCATCCTGCTCGATGCCCAGCGTCCATTATTGTATGCGACAAATAAATTCGTCTCATCCCTCGCACTCGATGCATTAACGCTCCAGATTGCCGGTTTCCTCCTAACAACTCTGCTCCTCATCCTCATGTACCTGATCATTACCAAAATATCGTCCGATTTTGGGTTTTATCAGGGAACAATCCCCTTTCTCACCTGTCTTCTCTACATCGTCCTCTTCAACAAGGATGAGATCTACCCCTGGCTGGTAGTCTCAACCTGCAATATCGTGGGCTACCTCCTCTATGCCCTCTCGATATACTGCTTTCTGCATCGTAAGCGAAGATTTTTCCTCCCGATCTCACTCATAGCATATGGTCTTGGACTCCTTACCTATGAGATAGGAATTGCGCTTCCACTCTTTTTCGTGGCTGCTGAATACCTGACCAGGAAGAAGATCAAAGAATCTTTTTTCTTTATCCTCCCACTCATCGGAGTGCTGGCTATCAGATCCACACTCTGGTTCGGATTTGGATCCCTGCGACTTGACCGTGAAGCGGCCAGTCTTGACCCGGTTCTCCTACTGCTTCATACCTGCCTGTTTATCTTCACCACAGTCCTGATCTTCACAAACCAGATCCAGTTTTCGATCATCGGATGGACACAGATCAGCGTGCCTGTTCTCGTATTGGTCCTGTTCCTGGATCTTCTGTTGATAAGCGCCATCATAAAATACCTATCCGGATGCCCTTTTCCGACTGTTAGAACCCGCTCATTCACGGCTCTTCTCTGCATCGGTCTGATCACCTTTTCAGTGCCGTATATTCTGACCACCGGAGGGACACCAACCCGCGGATATGTTTTTATCGATCTCTTCATCGCTGGACTTCTGGTTCTGGGGCTCCTTTATACCGGCAGATCAGAATGGGCTAAGCGCGGATACCTCATCATCATCATTGTCTGCCTCCTCACCTGCCAGGGTTTGTACATGAACTGGGTTGTTGCAGGAGAGATTTCAGACCGGGTTGCTGAATCATTCTGCACTCACCAGGATGAAATTCTTAAAAAATCATATGTATACTTCAATTCAACCAGTTTTGTCCAGGCAAGACCCAATTCAATCCGGACAGCATTTCACCCGACCCGTGAGGATCTCTTCAGACTGAAAAATCTGTTCTTAGGAGAGACCTTTGATGGTTTTATTACCAAAATTGGGAAGGAAGATTCTCCCAGACGGATAGACGATGGATATGTACAATATTATAACGCAAAATGTCTGGATCGATGGGCACTCGGAGGAATGATGGAGCGATGTGGGGTAAGCAACCGATCACTCATTTACGGGGGTAACTGGTATGGGTTCTTCCCTATTGAGATAAACAAGACATCTATCCTCTATCAGGAGCATCAGGAGAATCTCCCAACAGGTACAATAACATGGGTTAATCGAAGTGATGTATTCGAGATATCTGCCGACATCCTTACCAGCAGGGACCAGTGATCCTGGGAAAGGAGGGAGAACCATAGACTGATGAAGCAAACACTATGGTGGGTATCCAGAAGGAGATCCTAATCTGGTGATGCTAATCCCGGGAGAAGACTGCTTTGTCCCACCCGGGGTACGCTGAATCATCTCCGATTATACTGGTGATTGCTCTTCTTTACCATATAATAGGCAGCACCGAGACAGATCATCAGTGCGCCAAGGCCGACCAGATGGAGATCGCTGGTCTCTGCCGCATCAAGGATGATAACTTTTCTTGCAACAGCGATGACCGCCACCATGATGATCACCTCAACGTGGATAACGTTCTCACGCAGATAGGCAAGTATCGTCTCAAAGAACTCAATTCCGATAAGAACGAGGAGAAATAAACTAAAAATCGAGAGTATATCATTATTTTCAAGAAGCGGAAATGATGAATCGAACAGATAGGTAAAGACTTTATTACCAAGGTCGATTACCGATGCTACCAGAACAACCGCCAGGAGAAGGAGCAGGGCAAGATATAGCACCCGTTCGAACTTATTAAAATAAATGAGCATGAATCTCTCACATAGGTTGGTATCTTTAGATGAAGGATTTTTCCAGCTTCCTCCACCCAATATCTCTAAAGATACATATATAGTGGATTGTGTACGGATGATCAAAAAGGATTCTAATCAATGCCATCGAGATAGTACCTCATGAGATCAACCCTTCTATCCTTATGGTGCTTGTGTCTCCTGATAACAGCAGTAGTACTACCCACGATTGGTATTGCAGAAGAAACCCCGACAGTGGCCATCAATTCAGCAACGACAGATAAGGGATTACTCATCGCTGATGTCAGCACCCGGGGCCTGCTCCAGGGTGACACCCCGCTGCCGGTTGCCCTCTATGCCAGTCATGGTTCCAGTTGTGTAGAAAGTCTTCTCCTGGGATGGGGAATGGGCTCATCAGACGGATTTGTTCATATTAGTACGGCAATACCTGATGAGATCCCGGCAGGAAATATTGGGATTATTGCAGTAGCCAGTACCAACGGCTCATTCCCGACTGCGTGTGACTCCCTGGCATCTGCACCGATTCAGATAAACCTGCCAGCCAGGGAATCAAACCCTGACGCAATTGCAACCGGATATAGCGACACACAGAAAGGTAATGGCACCGATTATCAGATACTCACGGTCACCCTACCCCAGGATGAGCAAAAACTTAGCCCTGGCTCTGCAATTCACCCCCAGATAACAGTAAAAAATACTGGATCTGATGATAGCGGAGGAGCACCAGTCCCAACAAGTGCATATCTCGGACTCCGTCAGCTTGTTCCACAGGCGGCAACGATACCAGCACTCAGATCAGGAGAAGAACAGACCGCAACACTCGCCTACACTATTCCTGCTGATATGGATCTGAAACTATACCGGTTGACTCTGGTTATCGATCCGGAACCTGAAAAGAATGAAATAAGTCAGCAAAATAACATCGGCAGAGCCCCGGGTCAGGTAAGTGTTACCGCCCCTCCAGGACCTCCGTTGCTTAAAGATTGTGGATGTGGTCAGGCCTGATCAGGCTTTCTACCCATCACTCTTGTATATATCTACGAATCCCGGCCTCACAGGCCGATCTAATCTTTTCTGAATCAGACCCTTTTGGAAGGGTGACACCAACCCGCATGCTTTCAGGAAACCCACGATTATACAGATTCATACTCAGGTACGCTGGTGAGTCGATGACAGCGAGGATCGCAGGCTGATGACCATCCCTGGCATATCTTAACTGAACCTCTGGTGAGTAGAACCAGTTCAAAAATGAATCAGCCAGTTCATCAGAAGCACCAACCGTTACCCCAATGCCATAAACCCTGACCTGGATACCCCGGTGTGATACTCCCTCACAAATTTCCCCAGGCAGGGGTTTAAATCCGATAGAGAGATTTTTCTCTGCTGCAGCGTCATCAATCTTCGGGAAGAGAGAATACCAGGTAATGGCCATTGTCGTCTTCCCAGACAATAATGCATCAATGACCTCCTGATCCCCCCATCCTTCTGCTCCGCCTGGTTCAAGTGCAGAGAGATTTCTGAGCATATCAGCCGCTGCATGCACCTTTGCATTATCATTAAATCCTGATTCGATCATCTCTCCGGGTGAAGAAACATCAACCCCATAACTGGATACAAGACTCATCCAGGGTGAGGAATCATGATCAGATCCATTCAATCCCGCAAATCCAATCCCAGCCATTCCCTGATCCGGCCGGTTGAAGAACGAAGCCAGGGCTGCTAATTCGTCATAGGTACCAGGCACACCGATAGGATATCCATAAGTCTGGCAGAAAACAGCAGATTCATTTGGATCGTTGAAGATATCTGACCTGTACACAAGGGCAAGAGCGTCTTGTGAGAAGGGAAGTGCGTAAATTTCCCCAGAACCCGCAGGATACTCCCCTGAAAGTGCCAGTGTCGGGGATTCAAAGACAGTCCAGTTTACCGATGTGTTGTTACTCAGCATAGGATTGAGCAGCTTCAGCCTGCCTTGCTGGGCATATCCATAGATCCCGGACATATCAGCAATCAGCAGATCAGCTTTCTCCAACCCGGGGTCTTTTTCAACTCCTTTCTGAACCTCGATAACAGTTACCCTCTGTCCTGACTCATTCTGATAGTTAGTGGCGAGATCCAGCGCAGTATTATACATGGCGGGATCTTCTACTGCAATAACCAACCCCTGATTCACTGCTGGTGAGGTGCAGCCACATACCAGAAGGGCAGCAAAAAAAATTACCAGAACACCACCCACAGGCAGATGGTTCGTGAGAGAAGAGGATTTTCGGTGACTATTCTTCTGTACCATATAGATCTCCATCATAATATCGAAAGATGCTCAAGCAGTATTCGGGAACCGATTAGGATCAGAATCAGACCGCCAATGATCTCTGCCCGGGAACCAATATAGGAGCCAAACCGATCTCCAAGCCAGAACCCGACAAGAGACATGAGAAACGCTCCAAGGCCAATGGCAATGGCAGGGATGAGAATCTGAACCTGCAGAACTGCAAATGAGAGGCCAACAGCAAGTGCATCAATACTGGTAGCAATGGCCAGAACCAGAAGGACAGGAATCGAACGGTAGTCAATGGACTTTTCTCCGTCGGAAAAACCTTCCTGTATCATCTTCCCACCGATCAGGGCAAGCAGGCCGGCCGCAATCCAGTGATCTATCGGCTCAATCCAGCCAATGATTATAGTTCCCCCAACCCATCCAAGAGCGGTCATCCCAGTCTGAAAAAGACCAAAAAGAACAGCAATCTTTGCAATAGTTGAAAATCTCCCCTCGCGAACGGCCATGCCAGCAGCAACACAGACCGCAAAACAGTCCATTCCAAGGCTTATTGCAATTGCTAGTATACTAAAGAGATCCATATTACTCCAGAATGGTACGAGGAGCAGTCGCAAGCCTGGCATCAAGTCGTGCAGCAGTAGAGAAAGCCAGGTCAGCCCGATCAGCTAGACCCACTGCGGTCAGAATTACTCCAGCATTAAACCAGACTTTGGGCATTGTTGGAAATTTGAGGAGAGATTTCTCTATAGCACCCAGAGCAGCCTGTGGATCACCGGTTTTTAAGAGGAGAACGGCCAGATAATGCCACCTGATTGAACAGTCATCAAAATCTTCAGGTACCAGAGCAAGATCCCTCAGCGCTTCATGCTCCATCCCGAGCTTATAGTGGATGAACCCGCGTCTGAAGAGGAACTCAGGATTTGTAGGATTATATCTGACCAGCACTTCAAAGTCGGTCAGAGCTGATGCATAATTTCCAATATCAAGATAGCACATCCCACGGTAGTAGAGGATATCAAAGTCCCCGATTCCCCCTTCTATTGCCTCAGTAAAATACCCGGCAGCGGTCTTCAGATCCCCATCACGGTATCGCTTCAGACCTTCGATATATGCCCGTTTTGCCGGATCAGAACCCGAATTATCTGTTTCTGACTGCATGGACCTGAATATATATTACGGCTCTTCGTATATGGTATATCCGCAGACCTCCTGAAAGAGATGCATCCAGACCAGCAGAGGTGAAGTTCGCTATCAGATAATCAGAGCAGGCTGGTTATTACCCGACAGAGCCGGTCCATCCCTTCTCCGATCTGATCCTCTCCAGCGGCAGAGAAGTTCAGGCGGATCGTATCACCACCCCCATCATCCACGTAGAACGGATATCCCGGCATGACTGCAACTCCTCCCCGTACCCCTTCCTTAAAGACCTCCATCGAATCAATTCCCTTCGGTAGCTTCACCATCAGGAACATACCTCCCTCCGGGTGAGTATGAGAAATACCGTTAGGAAATCGATCATCAAGGATCTCTTCCATAATCCGGCACCGAAGACCATAGATATGGGCAGTCTCCCGTATTCGATCGTCACCAGGATGGGTAGTGAGATACCGGGCCAGCACCATCTGGGAGATGAGGTTTGTATGCAGGTCTGCAGCCTGTTTTGCACGGTTAAACTCTGTAAGAACCGGTTCTGGTGCCCATATCCAACCACACCGCAGACCCGGGGCGATCGTCTTTGAAAATGAACCAGTCATTATTGTCTGATCAGGCAGCCATCGCTTCACTGGCTGACGGGGCTTGCCATCGAAGAAGAGCTCACCAAAGGCATCATCCTCATAAAAGATGACGCCTGTCCCATCAAGGATATCAGCCACCTCCCTTCTTCTCTCTTCTGCCCAACTCACTCCGGAGGGATTCTGTGAGTTTGGAATTCCATAGAAGAGAACAGGTTCTGATTTTTCTGTTGCCCGAGCAAGCCGTGATATATCAGGCCCAGAAACGGGTCCGCTTTCAGGAGGAATTGACAGAAATTCAGGTTCATAAAAAGAGAAAGCTTCAACCGCGCCGAGATAACCGGGACGTTCGATAATTACCGGATCTCCCGGATTGATGAGAATTTTACCAACCAGGTCCAGACATTGTTGCGATCCATTTACAATCTGAATCTCTTCAGGTTTTGCGGTAAGGCCAAGCCGAGTCCGGTATCGGTCAGCAATATACTCACGGAGCGGCAGATAGCCGCTTGTAGTGGTGTACTGGAGAGCAACCTCGCCCTCTTCAGATAACACAGATTCAGTTGCACTTTTGATCCCTTCACAATCAAACCGGGTGGCATCAGGAAGACCTCCAGCAAAGGAGATCACACCCGGAGCTGCAGAAACCCTGAAGAGTTCACCCAGAAAGGAGGTTGGTACATGAGACATCCGTCTGGCAAAGCGATATGGTACAAATCCACCCTTAGATGACATATGAACCTCCCTTAATGAATCATTATTGTTAGGTATTGTTATATCTTCGTTGCCAGGTCTGATAGGTGAACGGCCATCCAGACGCAAACCTGATTATCACAACGCCCCTATACCCACATAGATATGAGATTAGTAGCCATCATGCCAATCATGATTATCGTACTCCTCTTTGGAGTCTTAGTAATGGCACAGACACTGCCCCAGACAGGTGTTGAGAAACCGGCCGTGGTAGCAAATGGGAGTACTGCTACGAATCAGTCAAATAGTACGCAGAACATCACCCCCGGATCGGTAATACAGACAGAACTCCTGGTCAGGTTTGAGCAGGCTGCATTCCCTTCTGCCACAGCACTTGAAGTGACCGCCATGCAGGCTCATGCAGAAATTGGTGCAGTAAGAGTAATCGATTATACCCCACAGGGTCTTGATGGACTGCAGCTTGTGAGACTTCCGCCAGGTATGACCGTGGAACAGGGAATCGCGTACTACAAGGGTCTGCCAACAGTCAGATATGCAGAGGCCAATGCAGTATATTCGATTGCAAACAACTCCTCTGCCGTACCGATTACACCATCTATTTCGAGAGGAAATACCTCATCAACCGGTCAGTTGTTTGTGAGATATAATGCAACATCCTTCACATCACCACAAGATATGAAGGTATATTCAAACACAACCGCGACCAGGATCGGCGCGGGTATTCTTACCGATTACACCATGTACGGCCTTCCTGGCCTCCAATTGTTATCACTTCCCGTGAATATGACCCTTGATAGTGGACTGGCTTATTTCAGAAGTGTTGCCCATGTCCTCTATGCAGAGCCGAATGTCAGATATGCTGCAATAAACAATTCAAGTACCGTAAACAGGACGGTACATCAGACCAGTCCCGGCCCTGCCAAAATCCCTATACTAAAAATGACATAAATCACTCTCTTTTGAGTGTCTTACCCGCCCGTATAATACATCTCTGCGATCCTGATAAACCGGAAATTCTGCCCTGACCTGATCCACATACACCGGATCGATCTCAGTAAACAGAAGCTCCTCACCCTCACACGCCCTGCTAATGGCCGTTCCGTCAGGACTGGCAACAAGAGACCCCCCTGAATACAAGTCAACCGGAGTCTGCCCAACGGTGTTTATCCCAGCGACGTACATCTGGTATTCGGCAGCCCGGGTTGAAGTAAAGAGATCAAAATGTCGCATCCGTAAAGCAGGCCAGGCACTGGGGACCATCATCAGATGAACCCCGACATCCCGGTAGAGCCTGAAGAGATCAGAGAACCGAAGGTCATAACAGATGGCCAGACCGCATCTGCAACCATCTATCAAAAAGGGAGCAATCTGATCTCCAGGATCATACTGCTGATCTTCTCCGCCTGGTGAGAAGAGATGTATTTTTGAATACCGGGCAAGTATCTGTCCATCTGCGCCGATTGCTACAGTGGTATTTCGCGGCCGTGGTGTATGGTATTCCCGGTATGAGCCAAGGATCCCGACACTAAAGTCCCGGGCGTATTCCCTGAGCTGAGAGATTATGAGCCCCCCCTCATCCTCAACCCCGAACTCTGCATCAGTTGGGTCCCAACCGGTTACAACCTGTTCAGGGAATGCAATGAATGAGGCATCACACTCGACAGAATCAGCTACCATTTTCTGCATCTTAACCAGGGTTGCCTCAGGGTCCTTCCAGCACGGTGCTATCTGGGCGGTGCAGAGGATCATAGAGGAGTATTGGTGAGAATCCATATGATACCTGCCGATCAGCCTTAACAAATGCCAAGATCCCAAAGAACCATACTCTTTATCCAGAAACAGAACAGATAAGACCATAGGAACGATAAACCGGGAGATACCATACCGGCGTCAGGGGAGGATTAATGAGTGACGAGACTGAGAAGGTTGAACTGACCATATCCGGGATGCATTGTGCCAGTTGTGCCATATCCCTGGAGAAAGGACTGGCAGGAGCTGACGGGGTGAAAAATGTAACCGTCAATTTCGGAACAGGGAAAGCCGTCGTGGAATATGACCCGGCTACCTCAGATCTCACCCGTCTCTCATCGGTAGTTGAACAGAGCGGATATGCAGTTATCAGCGAACAGGTGACAATCCGAGTTGGTGGGATGACCTGCGCAGTCTGCGTTCAGACCATAGAAAATTCATTAAAAGGGCTGAAGGGCATTATTGCCGCTTCGGTCAGCCTGGCAACAGAGCGGGCGTATGTCACCTATAATCCTTCACAAGTCAGCCTCCAGATGATGCGGGATGCCATCGTTGATGCCGGTTATCAGTATCTGGGAACAGATAAAGAGGGGACACTCAATGCCGGTGAGGAAGCAATCAGGGCAGATCTTTCTGACAAGTTAATCCGGGTTATTATCGGATTTGCAATCTCTGCAGTCCTGATGGGACTGATGTTAGCACCGCCAGATCTGATGCATCCTCTTATCTATCTCCAGTTCATCATCGCAACACCCACGTTCTTCTGGCTTGGCTGGCCAATTTTTCATGCTGCTGCGGGTGCACTCAGGAACCGGACCCTGAATATGGATGTGATGTATGCAATGGGGATATCAGTTGCATACCTGGCAAGTGTGATGGGTACCTTCGGCATTATTCTTGATATGCACTATCTCTTCTATGAGACTGCAATAATGCTGACCGCTTTTTTGATGCTTGGCAGGTATCTGGAGGCCAGAGCAAAGGGCCGTACTTCATCTGCAATCCAGGCCCTTGTAAAACTTCAGGCTGATACTGCCGCAGTGATCAGGGAGGGAACAGAGATCCAGGTGCCGGTGCAAGAGGTTATGATCGGAGATCAGGTCATGATACGGCCCGGAGATCGAATTCCGGTTGATGGCATAATCATATCTGGCACCAGTTTTATCGATGAAGCAATGATAACCGGTGAACCCATTCCGGTTGAAAAATTTCCCGGTAGTGAGGTGGTAGCCGGAACAATAGCAACAACCGGCAGTTTCACCTTTGAAACAAAACGGGTGGGCGAAGATACGATGATCGCCCGTATCATCAGACTCGTAGAAGATGCCCAGGGATCAAAACCTCAGGTCCAACGAATCGCAGATACAGCGGTGACCTGGTTCATCCCGGTTGTCCTGGTGATAGCCATAACTGCATTCATTTTTTGGTTTTTTATAGCCGGTGCCGGACTCCAGTTCGCACTCCAGACCCTTATCGCGGTCCTGGTTGTTGCCTGTCCCTGTGCTCTCGGACTCGCCACGCCTACCGCAGTGACTGTTGGAGTTGGTCGTGGGGCTGAACTGGGCATCCTTATCAGGAACGGAACCAGTCTTGAGGTATCTGACCAAATTACCACCGTACTATTTGATAAGACCGGCACTCTGACCATGGGAAGACCCGATGTAGTTGATATCGATATCTTCAGGGGAACTCAATCACTCCTGCTCTCATACACCGCAAGTCTTGAACATCTCTCAACCCATCCACTAGGACAGGCAATTGTTGAGAGAGCCTCCAGTGAAGGGATCGAACCGGCAGATGTTGATGATTTTTCTTATCTGCCAGGAAGAGGGCTTAAGGGGATCATCGCCGGGACTATGGTCCTGGTTGGCAATAGAGAGTTTATGGTTGAGTCAGGAGTGAGCATCGCATCATCTGAAGAAGATCAGATCGCTCTGAGGCAGAAAGAAGGAAAGACCACGGTCCTGGTGGCCAGAGATGGTGCCCTGCTCGGATCTCTGGCGATAGCAGATAAAGTCAGATCAACATCTGCTAATATGGTGCAGATGCTTGCCGGAATGGGAATCACCCCGGTGATAGTGACCGGAGATACCATAAGAACCGCAGAGGCGGTTGGAAAGATGATCGGTATCGACCGAATCATCGCGGGAGTCCTGCCTGAAGAGAAGGAGAAAGAGGTTGCACGTCTCCAGCAAACAGGTCAGGTGGTCGCTTTTGTTGGGGACGGAATCAACGATGCACCGGCCCTGGCCCGGGCAGATATTGGAATTGCTATCGGATCAGGAACCGATGTCGCAATCGAGAGTGCTGATATCGTCCTGGTCAGGGAGGATCCTGCTGATGCGGCTTCTGCTATCCAGCTATCACGGAAGGTGATGAGCAGGATCAGAATGAACCTCTTCTGGGCATTTGCATATAACATCCTCCTGATTCCCCTTGCCGCAGGTATATTAGCACCCGGTATCACATTCAGACCAGAATATGGTGCTCTTGCCATGGCTCTCTCATCAGTTACCGTGGTTTCGTTCTCACTGCTCCTCAAAACGTATACCCCGGCGGCAAGGAAGGGGAATTATCCGGACCTGTAACAGACTTTCAGATACTCTTTCCCCTCATGAGATACAACATCTTCATCATGAGCTCATCGCAGCAGCTGACCGGCTTTCCGGGAATGCTTCGACCGTTTAAAGAGTATCTGGAGAGCGCAAATCTTCCATCCGGTGCAGAAGTTGTATTCTTCGGCCTGCCAGGAACATGCCTTCCCTTTGTAGAACTCCTCTGCTATGCAGTTCGTACCCTCCCGATAACCCCGGTATTTGTACCAAGATTAGATATTTCTAATGCAAAAATATTGATAAATATCGAAGGGTTCGGATTTCAGATCGGAGAACAAGCCAGGATATCAAACCCGGCAATCCTTGTCATGATGGGTGGGCTCAGCATGCCGGTGAGTGGAATAGCGGCCAGTGATGCGGCCAGAATAGTGCAGGAGTATTCTGATGCAAGTACTATCGGCATATGTTTTATGCATATGTTTGAGAAAACCGGGTGGACATCTGAGATATCCTTCGATCTTCTTATCGACGCACAGGTGTCAGTCGATGTGATCAGGTTGCCATTGCCGTGATACTGATCTCACGACTCTCCGCTGTCGTGTACTGTTCATCTCCCGCATAGGCTGTCCGTACCTTAACCCCACCCTCCTGAATAACCGGGAGAATAAAACTGTACTCACCACCGATATCTGTTCGTTCTGATCCTCCGGGGCGATACTCAACCATGTCGGGCAGCCCGCATCCGGCAATACAGCCAATTGGGGTGGTTGCAAATTCGTATACAATCTCACGGTTGGCGATCCCTTTTCCCGTAGAATCAGTCAGGCGACCACGGAATGATACATCTTCTCCAACCTTCGGGTATGCAGGCCAGCCAGACAGGGTCAGGGTAGTTGTCTTCGCTTCTGCAGAAGGAATTGCTTCGACCTCTATTCGACCACTGTATATACCAGTATAGAGTGCTTCAAATCCCCATCTCCCCCCTACATCTGCAGTAAGACCATATTTGAAGAGACCATCCCGGTTTGGTGGTGAGAGTACAAAGGTATCAGCAAGACTTCCTTCAGGTGCAGAGATGAGAATTACCGCGTCAGAACGACTGGCAGTTATCAAAGTCGGATCCAACATTCCGATCAGGTGTATCTCATCCCCTATCTCTACATAATCTGAATCTGCCTTGATCTCAACCAGGGGTGACCCGGTATTCAGGGTTGTCTGCTTAGGTGAGGTGATCTCTCCAGCAGCGCCCGCGCTCACAAGCAGTCCCGTTGCGATGAGAAGAGACATAATCAACACCCGGTACATCATTCCAGCCATTCTCTACAGCACCAGATATCCTGTACTCATCTAACAGGTCTCATCTTATCAGGTTTGAGGTATCTCAGCAAAAGAGAGAGAATCGAATGGAGGAAGGATTGGAAACTAAGCCCTAAAACCCAAATTAAAAGAGATGGAACCATAACGCGCCAATATGTTCTCTATGAAAACATGAAGGATTGGACATTTTGGTCCAGAGCGAACAGAGGCCTTATAGATCTACACTCGTTATGAGGGAGCAGAACTAACACCATAAGTGATCTGATGCAGATATCAATTATCGGGGGAGGATATGTAGGCCTTGTCACAGGAGCGTGCATCGCTTCAATGGGCCACTCAGTTGTCATTATCGATCTGGATCCTGACAAAATTGCAGCCATAAATAGGAGAGAACCACCCATCTTTGAAGTGGGTCTCACCGAGATCTTAACGAAATATGTCGGTAAGACACTGAATGGTTCGACCGACTATTCATCTATCAGCTCTTCAGACCTCATATTCATCTGTGTGGGAACTCCGGAGAAACAGGATGGGAGTGCTGATCTTTCATACATTCAGGCTGCTGCATCACATATCGGGGAATCGTTTCGCGGAAAAACCAGATATCAGGTTGTAGCAGTTAAAAGTACCGTCCCCCCAGGAACAACGAAGGAAATCGTCAAATCAGTGGTACTCGCATCATCCGGGAGAACAGACTCGACAATCGGTTTTGTGATGAACCCTGAATTTCTTCGTGAAGGCCGGGCAATTCAGGATTTCCTGAATCCTGATAGGATAGTAATCGGGACTGATAGCGATGAAGCATATCAGGTTTTAGAATCTTTGTATAATCCATTTCATGGACCGAAAATTCGGACTTCCCTCACTGCTGCTGAAATGATAAAGTACACATCAAATGCATTCCTCGCTACAAAGATCTCATTCTCTAACGAGATCGGGAATATATGCAAGAACCTGGATCTTGATGTATATGAGGTGATGGCAGCGGTTGGACTTGACTCCAGGATTGGGCCCAATTTTCTCAATGCCGGGGCCGGTTTTGGCGGAAGTTGTTTCCCAAAAGATGTGCAGGCCCTGATGCATCTGGCACAGAATACAGGGATTGATCCACTCATCCTAAAGGCCATCCTCAGAATCAATGAAGAGCAACCCCGAAGAATGGTTGAATTATTGAGGAAGCGATGTGGTAATCTCTTAGGGAAGCGTATCACGATCCTCGGACTGGCATTCAAGGACAATACTGATGATATCCGTGAGTCCAGATCCATACCAGTGATCCAGATGCTACAGGATGCAGGTGCAGAGATCGTTGCATATGATCCCATGGCGATGGGAAATATGGCCAGGATATTTCCCACCATTGAGTACAGCCCGACATCGGCCGAGGCACTTACTAACTCTGAAGGAGCCCTAGTAATGACTGAATGGCCACAGTTCAGGGAGATTGAACCGGAATTTTCACTCATGAGAACCCGGATTGTCATTGATGGAAGACATCTGGTATCCGGACCTGGCATTGAGGGGGTCTGCTGGTGAAAGCTGAAAAGATCAGGACTGCTGTTATCCCGGCAGCTGGCGCAGGAATCCGGTTCCTTCCGATAACCCGTGCCCAGCCAAAGGAGATGCTTCCGGTTGTTGACAAACCAGTCATCCAGTATGTGGTTGAGGAAGCTATCGCATCAGGAATGGACGATATTCTTATTGTAACCGGGAGGGGCAAGCGGGCAATCGAGGACCACTTTGATAACTCGTGTGAGATCGAACGGCGTCTTCGTGAGAAGAAGGATGAACAACTTCTGGCAGAATACGAAGAGTTATCCAGTCTGGCTGATATCCATTATATAAGGCAGAAGGAACCTCGTGGGCTTGGAGATGCTGTTCTTCTTGCAGAGCGTCATTGCGCCTGTGAACCATTTACCGTCCTTCTCGGAGATACTATCACCATCCCCTCGATAGGGGAGGCTCAGTGTGCAGCTCAGATGGTAGATACATATGAGAAATATTCCAAGCCAGTCATTGCAGTGGAAGAAGTTACTCAGGATAAGATCAAGGATTATGGGATAATTGATGGAGCTCTGGTGGAGTCAGGAGTGTATTCAATTCGAGATATTATTGAAAAGCCGGAACCAATAGACGCCCCCTCAAATCTTGGGGCTATTGGAAGATACCTGCTTGAACCAGAAATATTTGACCGAATAAGAGAAATCCCGAAGGGATACGGGGGAGAGATACAGTTGACCGACGCCCTTCGAACCCTTGACTCTCCAATTGGGCTTGTAACCAAATGCAGGCGGTATGATATCGGTGATAAACCAGGATGGATGAGATCAAATATTGAACTTATTCTTGACAGGCCTGAGTTTGCCGATGAGATGAGACAATTTCTCACCGAGCTGATTGAGCGTACACCATGACAAATTGTATCACGAATGCTGATATCAGGGAGATCCTTTCACGTACCAGAGATCTTCCCTATTCCGGAACCAGAGTTCTCATTACCGGGGGTGCCGGGTTTCTGGGCTCTACTCTTTGTGAAGCACTCATTGAATCCGGAGCCGCGGTAATCTGTGTGGATAACTTCTCAAGTGGGAGAACTGAAAATATTTCTCATTTGAATGAAAGAGAAGGATTTACCTTTCAGGAACACGATATATCAAAACCTCTTGAGATCTCCGGGAAGATAGATTATATCTTTCACCTGGCTTCCCGTGCCTCACCTCTTGAGTTCACTGAGTACCCAATCCAGATCCTCAAATCCAACACCCTGGGAACATGGAACGCTCTGGGGATTGCTAAAAAGCATGATGCGAGGGTGCTCTTCACCTCAACAAGTGAGATCTATGGTGAGGCTCAGGTTTTTCCAACTCCTGAAACATACCGGGGAAATGTAAATACCCTGGGTATTCGTGGCTGCTATGATGAAGCAAAGCGAGCGGGCGAAGCGTATTGTATGGCATATCACAGGCAGCATGGTGTTGATGTCAGAATTGTCAGAATATTCAACACGTATGGCCCGGGCATGCGATCAGATGGTGTATACGGCCGGGTAATCCCCAGATTTATTGATCAGGCACGTAAAGGGCACCCCATAACAATCTTTGGTGACGGAAGCCAGACCAGGAGTTTCTGCTATGTCACAGATCAGATAGTTGGTCTGCTCAATCTTGCCGGGAGAGATGGGCTATCCGGCGAGGTGGTGAATATCGGCAATCCGTATGAGTATACGGTATCTGACCTTGCAGATGTTATCATCAGACTGACCGGTTCTGCATCAGAACTGATATATGAGCCGCTTCCCCAGGACGATCCCATGCGTCGGTTACCTGATATCTCAAAGGCAATCCGGTTGCTGGACTTTGAACCACGGATTGGTCTTGAGGAGGGGCTGATGAGAATGATGCAGAGGATACCACAATGAAGGTATCCCTCATTGTTCCTGCGTATAATGAAGCCAAGGCTATCGGACCAGTCATTGAAGAGTATTATCCTTTTGTTGATGAATTGATTGTGGTTGATGACGGGTCATCTGATGAGACATACGAGATAGCCTCCCGATATACTGATAATAAAGTCTCTGCAATAAGGCATGCCGTAAACCAGGGAAAGGTAGGAGCCCTGATGACCGGTGTTGCACATGCAACCGGAGATGTGATAGTTTTTACAGATGCAGACTGCACATATCCGGCACGTTATATCCCTGAGTTTCTTCAGGAACTCAATCAGGGGGCAGATCTGGTCCTTGGCTCACGGGTTATCGACGCCCATAATATTCCTCTTTTCAACCGTTTGGGAAATGGTATCTTCTCCACACTGGCCACATACATCAGTGGAAAAGTGATCAATGACGGACAGACAGGACTGCGTGCATTCAAACGAAGCATGTTTGAATCCCTTCATGTGAGAGCAAAAGGGCTTGAGTTTGAGACAAAGATGACCGTCCGGGCTGCTAAACTCGGGTATGTCATTGTGGAGATACCTATTGAGTACAGGGAAAGAGTAGGCGTATCCAAACTTCATCCCATTCGGGACGGATGCCGCATGATGAGGGCTCTGCTCTCAATCGCGTGGCATGAAACCTCGCCCCTGGCTAAGATGATATTGGTTCCCGGGCTACTCATCATTCTCGTAGGGTGTTGTTTTACCCTTTTTGTACTATCTGATTATATCTCTCATTATTATCTTGAACATCAGTACTATCCACTCATTGCATTATTCTCAATCCTTACTGGAGTACAGTTAACCTCTCTTGGGTTGATCATAGATAACCTGACAAAAAAATTGGAGCGGATTGAGGAGCAGATACGCAGATGAGAAAAAAGGGGATCGAGATCAGAGGAGCTACAATGATTTATGGAAACATATTTAAACATATAAATTTTGTCAAAGAGGGGATGAATTTGTTCCAGATTGGACATTCCTTTTCTCTAAGACGATATTCCATTCATCTCATAACCCGGACCTGATGATGAACGCGATAATAATTATTCTATGTGGGATTTTTTTTGCTTCAATCGGACAGATCCTTTTTAAATTCGGTGCTTCAGAAACGGGGCAAATTTCTGCAATATCCTTGCCCACTATAATTAGTCTTTTCAGTAATTTGTATGTAATTGCAGGCTTGATTAGTTATGGCCTTTCGACATTTTTCTGGCTCATTGCCCTGTCAAAGGAGGATCTATCGTTTGTATACCCATTTATTTCTCTTACGTTTGTAATTATTCTACTTGCATCCTTCTTCCTCTTTCATGAGCAGATCGGGTATACTCGAATAATGGGAACAGCTGTGATCATTGTGGGTTTATTAATATTAGTGAGAGGGTAAGGGAATACGACTGATGTTGCAAGATTTTGAACTAACCTGTGTAAATCATTTTTGTATAAAATAAAGACCGAATTGATGCGAAACACGACATAAATTGAGAATTTATCACGCATTTAAGATAGAGAGAATGAGAGACCAGAACCATTCATCCCCTTACTTACCTTTATCAGGAACCAGATTTAACGTAGAATGGTATGCCTCCGCGAATGCACAAGAATATTCAGGACAAAAAAAACGATATGGGTACTCGTGCGTGGTTTTCAAATATAATCACACAAGTACATCACCATGATATCCCGATAAAGACCCTCACGCTCTTTACCGGCCTTACCATTATCCAATTCCTGTCACTCCTCTTCATCGTAACTCAATCATTATTCTTCTTAAATATTACAGTAAATATTGCGACGTTAATACTTGTTGCAATAATAACATATGCAACATTAGTAGGTTCATTATTTTTTGAATTCTCACATACAGGTGAAATGAAACCTGCTCTCCGAAAAGCAGCCCGTTTATCATGCATTGTAGTATTCTGCATCATCGCAATCTTTGCAGTTTCGATACTTTTCGCAAATACATTTATTGATCCAACCTGGGACTCAAATGTGTATCATAAACCATACTCGATATTTTTTGTAAATGGGTGGAATCCAACTTTGATGGATAATCCCCCGGCACTCTTTGGAGGAAAGATTCAGGGACTTGATATCCAGGGTGACGGTACAGGAGGTAATTATCCAAAAGCCGCTGAACTGATCGCCTCATATATCTATTTACTTACTAATTCTCTTGAATCTGTTAAAGCAATTAATCTCATCATCGCTTTTACTGCGTTAGCAATTGCAATAGTAACCATTATCCAATTCCTTCCAGAAAATCGAATATTAGCAGTTATAATCGCTCTTATCGGTACCTTTAATCCAATCTGGGTGCCACAATCACCTCAATTTTATATTGACGGGTTTTATTCGGAAATTTTTTTTATCATAATTTGCCTGTTTTTGCTCTTTCTAAAAGGTGAGAGCAAACAATATATTCT